>NZ_JACJQM010000019.1:0-125810 GCF_014696655.1 Nostoc sp. FACHB-888
GAAGGGGGGCAAAAGTCTCTTAAAGTCCCCCTTTTTAAGGGGGATTTAGGGGGATCTCCAACGATTTTGGGTCTGTACAGAGATGTGTGTACACCGTAGCCGCAAGCGGGGAGGGAAGACAAAGCGTAGTTTTGGCAGGGTGAGGTTCTTTGAGTTTAATAAGCAATCAAGTCCCCAAAAGGGAGTCAGGGGGTTAGGTCTTTGATGACTTTGATGTTTTACATAATACTTTTCAAACGTCTTTTTAATGACAGCAAGCTGAATTTACCGATGAAGTACGCTGTTAATTGATTCGATTTCTACTGCAACACTGTTTAAAAACTTTTTTCCATTTATCAATCATAATTTTTTGATATTTAGTGCTTAGACTATTCTGCTCATCAAGAATATTACTCAAAAACTATATATAAGCTCAAAATTCAAAGGTCAGTTATTGATTGGGTACTTAAATATCGATTAGAAAAAGCTTAGTTTATAAAATGTACTGGCAAAAGTCTTAGTCGAGGGATAGCTAGCTCTTAATGTAAGTTAATTACATACTTCTTTAGGGTAGCATCTTGTAGATAAGCAATCTCAAAACCCTTGCGATCGCTTGTGGAAAATTCTTTACTAAGTGTTTCTGACAATAACAGAAAAAGTGCGGTTACTAGGTTAAGTTAAGCTACGTTTACGCTAAAAATTGTATTAAAAAATCGCACAAGAATAAATTACCTGATAAGTTGATAAATGTAAGGCTAATCTGGTAGGAATCGGTTAGTAAAACGTCTACTTAGAGAAGTTTGAGTTTCATAGGGAATGGAACCATCAGATCACACTTCAAAATGATTTGAATCTTTATTACCTCTCAGCAAATAGGTAATTTGTTTCTGCGCGATTCCTTAATTACGAAGTCAGAATTTAACCATTTCAACTAATAAGTCAATGCTAAAAATTATTTTTCATAGCTTTTTTCTCCTATTTTTGGCAATCCCAGCAGTTTGGGCAGCACCTCCAGAAGATGATTCTAATGCAACAGATGCTAATAGAAATTTGCAGGGACAAGTCAATTCTGTTTCCCAGTTTTCTGATGTACAACCAACTGATTGGGCATTTGGTGCATTGCAATCGCTGGTCGAACGCTACGGCTGTATTGCAGGTTATCCCAATTCCACCTATCGTGGTAACCGTGCCTTAACCCGTTATGAATTTGCCGCAGGTTTAAATGCTTGTTTGGATCGTATTAATGAGTTGATTGCCACAGCTACTAGTGATTTAGTTAATAAGCAGGACTTAGCAGTGCTGCAAAAGTTGCAGTCAGACTTTGCAGCAGAACTAGCAACTCTGCGCGGGCGAGTTGATACCCTGGAGGCACGTACAGGAACACTGGAGGCACAGCAGTTTTCCACCACTACAAGGCTGAATGCTCAAATTATTACCGCCATTAGTGATACGTTTGGTAATAGAGTCGGTGGTGAAGATGATGACTCCCGTATCTACTTTGCAAACCGGGGTCGTCTCAACTTTGAGAGTAGCTTCACAGGGAAAGATTTGTTGCGAGTCCGGCTGGAGTTTGGCAACTTTGCGAATTCTAATGGTACAAGCCAAATTGCCGCAGCCACAGGTACAGGGATGACACGCCTAAACTTCGACAACGACAGCAACAATACACTGATAATTCCCCACGTCCGTTATTACTTCCCAGTTAGTGAGTCTCTTAACTTCGTTGTTGGGCCCACAGGCATTGGTTACACCGATATTTCAACCACCGTCACTCCCGCCACAATCGCTGACGACGGCAATGGGGTTCCCTCACTTTTTGGGTCATACAGTCCCTTATTCCGGCGAGGTGGCGGGGGTGCAGCCGCTAACTGGAACATTACCAAAGACTTGACTCTCACCTTGGGTTATTTAGCCAGCAGTCCCAATGTGCCATCGGCTAGTAACGGCTTGTTTGATGGTGGCTACAATGCCCTGGCGCACTTAGCCTATTATGGTGAGCAAGGAGCTATTGGTGTTGCCTACTCTCATGGCTATAGCCCTGGTGGAGTAGTTGATGTCACAGCTGGGACGGGTAGCACCTTGTCAAACGCTCCCTTTGGCAACAACATTGCTACTTCCAACGATATTGTCGGCGCACAGGGATTCTATCGCTTCTCCCCGAATTTCCAAATCCACGGTTGGGGTGGATATATTTGGGCAAATGCCAAGAACTCTGGTTTAAGTAATATTTCCAATGGCAGGGGTGGAACAGATTCTCTATTTGTGAACAGTGGTGACAATGCCAACGTCTGGTTTGGGGCAATTGGTGTGTCGTTTCCTGATGTAGGGGGTAGGGGTAACTTGCCGGGAATTCTGTTTGGTATACCACCGCGTGTCTCTAACAGTGATGTTCGTCAAGATCGAGACACCGCCTACCATATCGAAGCATTCTATCGCTACCGCCTGAACGATAATATCTCAGTGACTCCTGGTTTTTGGGTGATTCTCAACCCAGAAAACGACAGTAGAAATGATACGCAGTATGTGGGTGTGCTTCGGACAACCTTTGATTTTTAACTGAATAGACCTCTTGCAAAAATCCTTAAATCACCCCTCCCCAACCCTCCCCTTGTGAAGGGGAGGGCGCAAGATTTCAAGTTTCCCCCCAATATATCGGGGGGATTAAGGGGGGTCTATTCGACTTATGCAAGAGGTCTAATGTAATTTTTATTGCCATCTTCGTTCAATTGCTATGGAATTGGAAGTAATGTTTGGTGGTTGAAGAAAATAGCCCCACTTAATTTAGATTAGGATTTACAAATTATTCTTCTCTTACTATCAAATTCCACAGCGCATCAATTCCACTGCCTACATATTTTGAATCCTGGTGTTGTGAAATCCATTCGGCGACAGTAGCAGTAACATTGCTGGAGTTTTTGCCCAACTTGCCCAATGCAAAAGCAGCAGAGTAAGGCACTATGCTACTCTCATGTTTGAGTAAACCCAGCAGTGCTTCAACTACCTGTGGCGAGGCGTTGCCCAACTTGCCCAATGCTTCAGCAGCATAGTAACACACTATCCAACTCTTATCTTTGAGTAAATCCAGCAGTGCTTCAACTACCTGTGGCGAGGCGTTGCCTAACTTGCCCAATGCTTCAGCAGCAGATTTACACACATTCTCACTCTCATCTTTGAGTAAACCCAGCAGTGGTTCAACTACCTGTGGCGAGGCGTTGCCCAACTTGCCCAATGCTTCAGCAGCAGAGTTACGCACACTCTCACTCTCATTTTTAAGTAAACCCAGCAGTACTTCAACTACCTGTGGTGAGGCGTTGCCCAACTTGCCCAATACAAAAGCAGCAGAGTTACGCACACTCTGACTCTCATCTTTGAGTAAACCCAGCAGTGCTTCAACTACCTGTGACGAGGCGTTGCCCAACTCGCCCAATGCTTGAGCAACAGAGTAACCCACCATCTCACTCTCATTTTTAAGTAAACCCAGCAGTGCTTCAACTACCTGTGACGAGGCGTTGCCCAACTTGCCCAATGCTTCAGCAACAGAGTAACGCACTATCTCACTCTTATCTTTGAGTAAACCCAGCAGTGCTTCAACTACCTGTGACGAGGCGTTGCCCAACTCGCCAAATGCTTCAGCAACAGAGTGACGCACCATCTGACTCTCATCTTTGCGTAAACCCACCAGTTCTGCCAATACTTCCTGCTGTTCACCTAAAGCTGCCCGATATTTTCGCAGTCGCCCTTCATCTACCAAATCTGCTGATGCTTTCAACCGTTCTACTACTTGAGCTTGAAACCGGGTTTCATTTAAATTGCAAAGAATTTGAAAAACCTGTGATTTAACTTTCTCACCTACTCTTTGTTCATCCCTAATTTCAAGCTCAACTAATCCCTGCAAAATATCTGTAATCAATTTCTCATCAGATAATTTTAAATCTTCAGCTAAACAAGTACCTGCAAACAAAAGATTGCGGTGCAGCCATTCTTCATAAGGAGCTTCTTGTTGCAGAATTACTTCAATAATTCTTCTCGAGTTACTTTGATTTTGTTGAGCTATTAACAGCAACAACACCTCTCGCCAGTGGGAATTGTGTAGATAATCTCGAATGTGATTTAGTACTTCGTTAAAGTCTCCTGATTGGCGATCGCGTATTTCTTCACCCGCCAAATATTCCTGAAATGTCTTATGCACAAACGCATATCTATCTTGACCTTGTTCGTTTAATAAACCACAACGTTCTGTAATATGCTCAACTAAGCGTTCTGCCTCGGCTTCAGCTTGATGTTTCTTAACTTGATAATTACATTCACGAATATATTCGCTTAATTGCCTAATTAGCTCATCTCTATCAATCAGCGTACCGCCTTCTTTATCGCCATTTTTCCCTTGAGAATGAATCCAGTAAGCGAGTTGCCGCATCAATATTTTGATATCGTCCAATTGAATATAATTCAGCTTCCAAGACTCAATCCCCTTGTCTGCATCCCAGTTAATTAATAGCGTCTCGACTGCCTGTTTATACAGTTCATATCGGTATCTAGGAAACGTGCCTCATAGCGATGAATCAAAGCAATAATTGTCAATGGTAAAGGATTACGTGCTAATAATTTGATGCGTTCTTGTGTTGCTAATGCTTTTTTTAAACTTTCTTGAAGCTCTTGTGCTTTTTCTAAGTTGTTTGGCAGTCTGCTGTTATACCATTGCTGAATAAATAAATCAATTTGACTATCATCAAATTTTTCCAGATGATAATGAGGAAATTCATCTGTACCAAAAAATCCTCGATTATAACCTGCTGGACGCGAAGTTATAATTGCCCGATTTTGAGAATATTGTCTGAGAAAGCTGTGAATTATCTTTACGAATTCATGGCGATCGCTTGGTTTAGCGATTTCATCTAAGCCATCAAGTAAAATTAACGCTCTCCCATCTTCTAACCAATGTTCAAAGAAACCTTTGGGCAATTCTTTAATATGAATACTATTAGCAAAATTGCGTACATATTCTAAAAGATTCTTCGTTGAAGCTTTGCCTAAGTCTCTAATTCTAATCAAAATTGGCAGTAACTCTAAGTCTGCTGATAAACCGAGTTTTTCAGTCTGCTGTTCAGCCAGTATCACAGCAAAGTAACTCATCAAAGTTGTTTTACCAATTCCTGGTTCTCCCAACACAACAAATTTATTGCGTGTACTTTCTTTCAGCAGTTCTTTAGCTGAGAATTTCTTGCCACTACTTTGTTGTTCCCAAAGTAAATTTTTCTGGCGTTGGTTGTTGGCTGTCTCTTCTAAAGCCAAATCTAGATTCAATTTTAAACCGATGCTTTCTCTAACTTCCACCTGCTCAACTACATTAGGCATCACAAAAATTTGTGGTAGCTTAGCAAATTTTTCTTCTTCTTTTGTTTTTACCTTTATACCGACAAATTCAATACCATCAAAATAGCCTAACAGTTGTTTTAGATAATTTGATTTAGCGATTTGAAATTTTAAATATGTATTAGTGTGTTCAAAATAAGCATCTGCAAACTTTTTCAGCCAATGTTCAATACTTTTATCGTGAAACTTTAAGTTTGGCTTATCTGATTTAATTTTGTCGAAGATTTTAATTAAAGCTTGTAGATTTAGGGTTGTTTTTTCTGTAAAAGGCTTTTGTAATTCTTCTTGAACTCCTGTATCTTTGAAAAATTGGTCTAGAAGTTCTCTAGCTTGTTTGTCGTCACAATGATAGAACAACTGCTGTTCATAAGATTGCTTATTATCCCATTCATCAGCAGATTTGGCTCCTGCTTTCAAAGCTTTTTCTAAGTCTGTAGGATTTAATGCACTATTGATTTTCTTAACAATTTCTGGAGCTACTGCTTTTATTACTGGGGCGACAATAGTTAATAAATTTACACTCATATTGCTTGGTATATATAGTTTATATACATACTACACGCTTATTAGCTTTGTCCTCGCTGTGCGAATTTTACAATCGATTCCTACGGTGTATAGACAAATCTTCTAGAGTTGCGCCCACAGGCTTTTGATCCCCCCAACCCCCCTTAGAAAGGGGGGCAAAAAGCTCTCTACCTTCCCCCTTTTTTAGGGGGAAGGTAGAGAGAGGAAGAAAATCAGGAGTAGGGTGAAACAGAAAAGGAAAAAGAGGGAGAGCTTGTTAGTGTGGCGGGGAGTTATGAGCATAAATCAGGGCAGGGTGGCAGATTACACGCGGCTATCGGTATAATACCAAGCTTGCAATTCCTAATTCCTGATTGAGAGTCTTTAATACTTGCTCACGAGTATCAAAGACTCGCCGATGAGTATCAAAAACTCTCCCGCGAGTATTAAAGACTCGCCAACGAGTATCAAAGATTCTCCCGCGAGTGTTAAAGACTCGCCGACGAGTATTAAAGACTCTCCCGCGAGTATCAAAGACTCGTCCACGAGTATCAAAGACGCGCTCACGAGTATTAAAGACTCATTAATGAGGTTTAACTACTCATTTGCGGAGTTCAAAGACTACAGCACTTATTGTTTGAATGCACTACACTACGATACGCGGTAGGGGCACAGCATGCTGTGCCCCTACGAATGCTTGTATTTGACGCAAGCGAGAACGGCTATAAACCGAATGGCAATATTTGCCTATGAATCAGAAGCAGCTTTAGCAGGTTTACTTTTAATAGCTTTAAAGCGTTCGCCTAACTGTTCGGCAATAGTTTTTAAACCTGGAGTTTTCTTAGCAGCAGTCTTCACATAATCATAAACTGTCAAGCTGCTGCCCATTGCTTCGCTGCCGACTGCCATTAGGGTATCATCTACCTGTTCTGTCAGTTGTTGCAGTTTAATCAACAGTTCGGTGAGGGTGGCGGCTAATTGATAATCGCGCACAAACTCATCTACATCAAAGCTAGCTGGGAGAATTTCTCGGTTAGATTGGGCAGCAGTCAGGCTAGTGTTGACAAAAGCTAGGCTTTTATCGCCCATCTTAAATAACTTGCGTCGTTCTTCTACACTCAGAGTCACGAGAAAAGGCAACTTTGCTTGGATAGTCGCAAAGGCTGCTTTAATTTCTTGGATATCTGCTGGGGAAAGGGAAGCGGTGATGTTTTGGTAAGCCATTGAATATTTACCGTGGTGAATCTGTTTGTTATGATTCCCATTGGTAAATGCGATCGCACAATAGGCAGGGGTAGAGTAACTGCGATCGTTGCCAGAGAAGTCATTAAAATCGGACGCAGACATAACACGCCCGATTCTATGAGTGCCTAACACTGGCTTTATCTTCTTGTATGGGGATTTGGCGATCGCTTAAATTTTGCCGACGTTGCATCATTAATTACCGATGGTGGCGAGGGAAGCAGTTCGAGCGATCGCAATTCCTAAACCAGCACTCAGGAATAATGGCTTTAACCATCCTTTGAAAGTCCTAGCTCCACTTTCTGTCTATGCATACTATTCTTGATATTTTCTTAAAAAAACTTGAAAATTATTTATTTCGTATCAACTATGACGTATTTCATAGTAAATGCCTTTGATATAAATGTATATAATAAAACATTTTTGTTAAGAGTAATTACTATTAAAACAATCTTGGAGATTTTAGGTAAGTTATGATACAAACAATTATCTCATCTCATCTAGCTACTCAAGGTCACACAGTACATGGATTTAGATCACCGTCAACCAATGGTTAGATATGAAAAACTAGTGGAGTAATCTAGATTTATCTAACTTTTAAATCCAAATTTTATGTATAAAATTATATTGATAAAAACCTATGTACGGTATCAATAATTCCTCTAACTCCTTTGTGTCGCCAGGAAACGATTCTTTACTATGCAATTTAGGAATAGATCAAGCTAGCGTCTACAGCTACACGTGAGTTACAAAGGAGCAAATCCATTGCCCTAAATTCCAGTGAGGGTGGCCCCGATTATGGAATTTTAAAATCAATCAAGAAATAATTGGTATTTACCAGAGTAACCAGATATGTTCAATGCCACTGAAATTTTAATTGATGCCTTTGTAAATGAAATTCGAGACGGCTACCGTCGCACCTACGGCTGCTTTAAAAATGATTATCAGGACATTATCGCCTGGGCTGGTAATATGGCTTTGGAAAACATTGCCAATAGCGACGCCCTTTATCACAATGTTGAACACACAGTCCTTGTTACCCTGGTGGGGCAAGAAATCTTACGTGGCAAACACATTAGGGAAGGCGGTGTTTCCAGTGAAGATTGGTTGCATTGTATTATTTCCTTACTGAGTCATGATATTGGCTATGTTAAAGGAGTTTGCCGACAAGACCGAGAAGCAGCAGGCTTATATGCCACAGGTAAAAATGGCAAAATGATTTCTGTAGCTCCTGGCGCTTCTGATGCGAGTCTCACGCCGTATCATGTTGATAGAGCCAAGCTTTTTATTGATGAGCGTTTTGGAGGTCACAAGTTAATAGATGCTGAAGCTATTAAGAGCAATATTGAATTGACCCGCTTTCCTGTGCCTGCGGCAGAAGATCATCAAGATACAAAGTGCTTTGCTGGGTTAGTCCGGGCTGCTGATTTGATTGGTCAACTAAGCGACCCGCGTTATCTGAAAAAAATTACTTCTTTATTTTACGAGTTTGAAGAAACTGGTGTAAATAAAGTTTTGGGCTATCAAACCCCTGCCGATTTACGGAATAACTACGCTAAATTTTACTGGAATGGTGTCTTTCCCTATATTCAAGAGGGACTGCATTATCTATCACTCACACAGCAGGGAAAACAAATTCTGGCTAACCTCTACTCAAATGTGTTTGTTGTAGAACACGAGAAACAACAGCAAGAACAGCAGCGATATTTAGAGAAGTTAGGAGTGGGGAATTAGAAGTTAAGAGTTAGGAGTTGAAAATTATTAATCATGAGTTATGAATTAAGATAAAACTTTAATAACTCATAACTCCTAATTTATAACTCCTAACTACTATGGATTGGTGGCGACGACTAAAGAAAAATCCTTTGGCACGATTTGGGGCAATTTTGCTGTTAATTTTCTACATAGCAGTAATTGCAGCTGATTTCGTGGCTCCTTATGATCCTTACGCCTCACAGCCCAATGGTTCACTACTCCCACCAACAAAAATACACTGGGTTTCTCAGTCAGGGCAGTTTATGGGGCCCCATGTTTATCCAACGACTCAGGGAGACACGAATTTAGAAACAGGCGATCGCGAACTTATTGTAGACTTCAAAAAGCCATCACCCCTGCGTCTATTTGTTTCTGGCCCAGAATACCGATTGTTGCAGATGAGTTTGCCACTACCCCCGAAGTGGGATGAAGTTACAATCTTTCCAGGTATTCCTTTAAATTGGCATTTATTTGGTACAACAACTGGCGCAAAAGTCAATATATTGGGTACTGATGACCAAGGCCGCGACCAATTTAGTCGCCTCTTGCATGGCGGTCGCATCAGTATGTTTATTGGTATTTTTGGCATCATCATTACTTATCCCCTCGGTTTGCTCATTGGGGGAATTTCTGGCTATTTCGGCGGTGTGACTGATAGCTTCATTATGCGTTTGGCAGAAGTGCTAATGACTTTCCCTAGTATTTATCTTTTGGTGACTTTGGGAGCAGTCTTACCAGCTGGTTTAAGCAGTACCCAGCGCTTTTTGCTGATTGTGGTGATTACTTCGGTTATTAGCTGGGCTGGTTTAGCACGAGTCATTCGCGGACAGGTACTATCAATTAAAGAGCGAGAATTTGTTCAAGCAGCACGCGCGATGGGCGGGAACCAAATTTATATTATCCTCCGCCACGTTTTGCCACAAACGGCTAGTTATGTAATTATCTCTGCTACTCTTGCAATTCCCAGCTTTATTGGCGCAGAGGCAATACTGAGTCTCATCGGCTTGGGAATTCAACAACCAGACCCATCTTGGGGGAATATGCTTTCTCTGGCTAGCAATGCTTCAATTTTGGTATTGCAACCTTGGTTAATTTGGCCACCTGCTGTGTTAATTATCCTTACAGTGTTAGCATTCAACTTACTCGGTGATGGATTGCGAGATGCACTCGACCCCCGCAGTTTAAGAAGATAAGCTTTTAGAAGCTGAAGTTGATATTTGTGCAAAAATTGAGTGTGTATTCTCCAACTAGAAACTAAACGGAGTAGTAGTTCTATGGCCTACAGCGAGTTTAGTTTAGCTAAAGCAAAACAAGAGTTTAGTTTAATTACATTAGAAAAACGTGATATTTTCGCCGAAGCTCCTGAATTAGCTGCGAGTAATTTACTTGTAGAAACACTCAATTATAACCTGGCGATCGCTTTAGGCAGTAATAGTGAGAAAGCTCGTTCTGAGTTAATTATTGCTCCAATTTTAGTTGATTTACGTCGACAATTACGGGAACAAATTGGTTTGTTTTCTGGGGTAGATTTTACTGTCGATAATAGCAAAGGATTAAACGGTATTTGCGATTTTATTATTACTAAATCTCCAGAAATTCTAATTTTGACAGCACCAGTAATTACAGTTGTAGAAGCTAAAAAAGAGAATATTAATGCAGGTTTGGGTCAGTGTGCAGCAGAAATGGTAGCAGCCCAAATTTTTAATCACCAAGCTGCAACTGAGATTAAAACAGTTTACGGAGCAGTCACAACAGGCAGTATTTGGCAATTCCTCAAACTAGAAGAACAAATATTGACCATTGATTTAAGCGAATATTATCTCAAAGATGTGAATAAAATTCTTGGTATTTTAGCCAGTGGTATTTCTCAAGAAAATTAACAAAATTTGAGAATGAGTCAGAATTCATTACTTAATATCGAATTCTGGGATCTACATAAGCATTTAAAATATCAATCAAAATGCTTGCACTCACAACGATCGCACCAAAAAATACTAGCACTCCCTGGACTGTGGGATAATCGCGATCAGCGATCGCTTGATACAGCCGATTAGCTAACCCAGGCCAAGAAAATGTTACCTCTGTCAAAATCGCCCCACCCAACAGAGAAGCAAAGGTTAATCCTAAGACTGTAATCACTGGAATTAATGCATTTTTTAAGGCATGGGAGGTTAAAATTTTATTTTCACCAATACCTCTGGCTCTAGCGGCTTCTACATAATCTGCTTGCAAGGTTTGCTTTAAATTCACTCGCACAATTCGCTCAAAAATCCCACTCAGCAAAATTCCCAAAGTGAGACTCGGTAGAGCAAGATGGTGCAAAGCTGTGAAAAGCTGGGTAAAATTTCCACCGAGTAAGCTATCAATTGTATACAATCCAGTCACAGTAGCGGGAGCCGGAAGATTAGGCGGAAAGCGGTTGGAATTGGGAAACCAACCCAGTTGGACTGAGAAAATCAACTGCAAAAGCATTCCCGCCCAAAACATCGGGAGTGCGTAGGTGATGATTCCAAATAAGCGTCCACCGACATCAAAATATGTCCCAGGACGAGAAGCTGAAAAAGTACCAACTAAAATTCCAACGATGAGTGCAACCGCCATACTACATATTGCTAACTCCACCGTCGCCGGGAAATATTGTCCAATTATGTCCCAAACATTTTGTCCGCGACTCATTAAAGACGTTCCCAGATCAAAACGCAGTATGCTTCCCAAATAATTGAGGTACTGTAGCCATAGAGGAAGGTTTAAACCTAGTTGTTTTCGCAATTCTTCTTTAGCAGCTTCTGGCGCACGCCCGCCAAGAATTGCATCTGCCGGATCTCCTGGTGTCGCTCTTAGTAAAAGAAATACAATCGTGATGATTGTTAGTAGCTGAAGTGGCGCGAGAAGCAACCGGGAAACGATGTAATATTGTAAAGCTTTAGAGCGAGACATATTTTAGTCATTGGTCATTGGTCATTGGTCATTTGTCATTGGTCATTTGTGAATACAGAGAATTTCAAGTTAATGAATTTGTCTATTTTACTCTCAAAGCTAAGTTTAAAGGTTCTTGCAATTCTAAATTCTATCTCCTGAATTCTGCTGTATGACTTATGCTCAATGACTAATAACTACTTTTTAATTGTCCTGTAAACCAGAATTTGGGTAGGATTTAGTTGTACGCTACTAACACCTTTTTGGGCAAATACATAGTCTTTGCTTTGCCATAAGGGAACATAAGGTACATCAGTAACTACTTGCGTTTGAATTTCTGTAAAAATTTTCTGACGTGCTTCGGGATTTAGTTCTTTGCGCTGCTGATCAATAAGTTTGTTGATGGCTTCACTATAGTAAAACGAACCCTGAGTTTGACTACCTCCATCTTCGCATCCTTTCGCAACTGAACCTTTATCACAAGATAAAAACGGCTGGACGTAATTATCTGGATCTAAAAAGTCTGGATACCAATCAAGTAAAGCTGCCGGATATAATCCTTTGGAAATGTCTTTAAAGAAGGCAGGTCCTTCCGCTTGAGTGACTTCAAATTGAAGGATTCCATCCATCTTGGCATCAACAAGAGATTTGAGCGTCTGTGCTGCCAAACTACGAGTAGGTGAACTAGAAGGATACCAAATTTGTACTTTTGCCGGATTCTCTTTAGAAAAACCAGCAGTAGTTAATAATTTTTTAGCTTGATCAAAGTTAGCATCGCCATATTTATCTTTAAATAATGGCTGGGAAACATTAAATGTCGTGGGAATCATGCTATAAAGCGGATCTGCTTGACCAAGTAAGGCGCGCTCATTTAAAAGTGGACGGTCAATTATTGACGCGATCGCTTGTCTTACCTCTAATTTATCTAAGGGCTGCTGATTCCGGTTTAATACCAGATAACTTACTACGCTACCTTGAGATGCGATCGCTTGCCAATCCCCTTTTTTAGCACCTTCTTCCAAACTACGATTTTGATCTGGCTGTAGCGACAAATAAGCTACATCGATTGCACGTGTACGGAAAGCATTAAACAAATTAACTGGACTAGTTTGAATTTGGAGGTTAACACCCTTGTTAACTGGTTTTTCTCCCCAATATTTATCAAACGCATCAAATCGGATTGAATCAGTACCATACTGCGCTAATTTGTAAGGCCCAGTTCCCACAAAAATATTCGGTTTAAATTTACCTGCACCAAGTTCGTAAGCTTTTGGTGAAAGTGCACACACCCCAGGAAACGCCAGCAGTGACGGAAACGCTGCAAAGGGTTTTTTCAGCCTAATGGTTAATTCATACTCGCTTGTGGTTTTTACCGAATCTACTATATCTCCCAGCAAAAAAGAGGGTTTTCCTTTATTTTGAATGAAGCGATTTATAGTAAACGCCATTGCTTGGGCATTGAAGGGAGTCCCATCATGAAAAACCACTCCCTGACGTAAGGGGATGGTATAAGTTAAGGCATCTTGGCTAACTTTAGGTAATGCTGTGGCTAGCTGGGGCTTAATTTCTGTGCTTCCTGGTTCGTAGGTGTAGAGGCGATCGCTCATATTAAACACCAAACCTAAGGCTGCTAACTCATAAGTATCAGCCGGATCAAGAGTTCTTGGCTTTGCCGTTGTACCTATAGTAATACGACCATCACCTGTAGGGCTATTCACAGAACCTGATGGTGGCGTAGTTGGGTTAGGACGAGGAGCGCAACTAACAACTAAAAATAAACATAGACAAAACAAAGATAGGAATTGTGTAATCCGACCCCACCGTTTCACGGACAAGGAAATCCAGGTCATAGCAATAAAATATTTGATATCAGCGGTCAGCAATTTTACTACATTTGTGACTATTGTGCTTGATTTTTACAATTAGTTACGGTAATACTTGTGACTAAGTATACTTCTATAAATAAACATAACTTGCAGCAAATATGAAAAAACTTGCTCGATATTGTGACTTAGTTTGCAACAAACTCAAAACTTTGTAACGAATACTAAACTTCATAGTTAATTTGATTGCTATTGTACAATTGCACTATTTGTTACAAACAAATATTGACGAAATGATAAACTTTGGTATTAGTTAAGTAATGAAAAGTTTTTATTTAATTAAAATTTTAAACATTGACTAAAATTGTCGTAAATTCATAACTACTAGTGAATAGCGATCGCGATATCGTAAACAACAGATTGAAAGTCTAAATAGTGAGACTAAGAGCGTGAAGTATTTCTTTCTATCTGAGGGATGGACAGTTGCTAGAGTTTGGGCATCCGATGGACTCTGGCAAATAACCGCATGGCGACGCCAACCAGATATTCAGCGAATGAATATTTGTTTAGTGGAACAAAACGAATTGCTGTGGCTTTATCGAGTTGAAGAAGCTGTTTTAACCGTGGAAGTGCAGCCAACAACACCAGTAATTGCCAGTAAGACTATAGGTCAAGTAGTACTCAAGCGTTTGATGAGTGCTGAACAGGTAATTGAACGCCTGGGTACGGCTGAGACGAAGTGTCAACTGCAAAACATCCAATTGGTTGTTCAGTAGATAGGGGGGCATTGGGCATTGGGCATTGGGCATTGGGCATTGGGAAAGAGGCAGAGGGGCAGGGTGCGGGGTGCAGAGGGGAAAACTCTTCTCCCTTGCTCCCTGCTCCCTGCTCCCTTGCTTCTCCCCCTGCTCCCTGCCCCCCACTCCCCTCATAAAGAAAAGATAAGAAAATTTAATCCCCGACAACGATTGGTAGCGAAAAAACTTGGAGATGCTACGCGATCGCATCAATTTACACGCTTGCAAACAATTCCATCAATAGTTACACTTTTTAAAACATTCTCATTTTTGCTTAGTGATGGCTACCCTACAGGGTAAATCTCAAGGGAGCGAGTAAGCATTGCCAAAGCACCCACACTGTCTAACTTATAAGACTAAGCTGTGGTAAGGTTCTGGCTGTGGCAATAACAAAAAAAAAGAGAGAGTTTTCTGAGTGGCGAGTTTCGTTCCTTAGAATCTCAGTAAGAAAATTGCTTTGTAAACTAACTCATCGAGGAGGAGCGTAGTCGATGGGACTACCCTGGTACCGAGTACATACAGTCGTTCTGAATGATCCAGGGCGGCTGATTTCTGTACACTTAATGCACACAGCCTTAGTAGCAGGCTGGGCTGGTTCGATGGCACTCTACGAACTGGCTGTTTTTGACCCTAGCGATCCGGTTCTTAATCCCATGTGGCGTCAAGGGATGTTCGTTCTACCCTTCATGTCACGTTTGGGCGTTACCCAATCTTGGGGTGGTTGGAACGTTACTGGTGGCCCAGCAACCGATCCTGGCTTCTGGTCATTTGAAGGCGTTGCTGCGGCTCACATTGTTCTTTCCGGTCTTTTGTTCCTAGCTGCTGTTTGGCACTGGGTTTACTGGGATTTGGAACTCTTTAGAGATCCCCGCACTGGTGAACCTGCCCTAGACTTGCCAAAAATGTTTGGCATCCACCTGTTCTTATCTGGTCTACTTTGTTTTGGATTTGGTGCTTTTCACCTCACTGGACTATTTGGCCCAGGCATGTGGGTTTCTGACCCCTACGGTATAACTGGTGCCGCGCAAGCAGTCGCACCAGAATGGGGCCCAGATGGTTTTAACCCATACAACCCTGGTGGCATTGTGGCTCACCACATTGCTGCTGGTGTTGTTGGTATTATTGCAGGCTTATTCCACCTCACAGTAAGACCCCCCGAACGGCTCTACAAAGCCCTACGGATGGGTAACATTGAAACAGTACTTTCTAGCAGTATTGCAGCAGTATTCTTTGCTGCTTTCGTTGTTGCTGGTACTATGTGGTACGGTAACGCCGCCACTCCCATCGAATTGTTTGGTCCAACCCGTTATCAATGGGATCAGGGCTACTTCGGTCAAGAAATTCAGCAGCGCGTCCAAACAAGCGTTGCCCAAGGTGCAACCCTTGAACAAGCTTGGTCGCAGATTCCCGAAAAGCTGGCTTTCTATGATTACGTCGGTAATAGCCCCGCTAAAGGCGGTCTATTCCGTACAGGGCCGATGGTCAAGGGTGATGGTATTGCTCAGTCTTGGCAAGGTCACGCCGTATTCAAAGATTCTGAAGGACGGGAATTGACCGTGCGTCGTCTCCCCAACTTCTTTGAAACCTTCCCAGTAATTTTGACCGATGCAGATGGAATTGTCCGCGCTGACATTCCCTTCCGTCGGGCAGAATCTAAGTATAGCTTCGAGCAATCTGGTGTCACCGTCAGTTTCTATGGTGGCGATCTAAATGGTAAAACCTTTACAGAGCCAGCTGATGTGAAGAAGTATGCTCGTAAAGCTCAAGGCGGTGAAATCTTTGAATTTGACCGGGAAACCTTGAACTCTGATGGTGTATTCCGCACCAGTCCTAGAGGTTGGTTTACCTTTGGACATGCTGTATTTGCTCTGCTGTTCTTCTTTGGTCACCTCTGGCATGGCTCTCGGACAATCTACCGAGACGTATTTGCTGGTGTTGATGCGGATCTGGAAGAGCAAGTTGAGTGGGGTCTGTTCCAGAAAGTGGGTGACAAGTCAACCCGCCGGAAGGAAGCCCTTTAAAGGACAGGAAACTGGGGACTGGAGACTGGGAAAAGTTTTCCCTGTTTCTAATACCCAGTACCCAATCCCTAATCCCTCATTACTAGCTAGATAAGCAGGAAATCGTAATATGGAAAGCGTTGCGTACATCTTGATTTTTACTCTGTGTATAGGTACTCTCTTCTTTGCGATCGCATTTCGCGAACCCCCCCGCTTTGAAAAACCAAAAGATAAGTAGATCCTAATTTACCAGACCTTCAAGCAGATTGAATCTTAAGTATCCGTTGCTACGATGCGTTGTAGCAACGGATATTATTGTGTATGTCCTTTGTTGGTTTTCACTACTAAGTAAATAACCAATCATTTTTATATTGTGATATAATTTCCAATCTTGGGAGTAGATATGTGTTAATACTAGCTTTTCTGCGCTAGGATGAAAAAGGATGTTAAGTGTTAAGCTGCCACAAAACTGTTTACATTACACATCACGCTTGTCGCACAACCTTTACGGAGATTAGAACCAGGAACAAATCAGCATGGTCAATCAGAATTTAACCGCTACAGAAATTGGATTCACTCACGAAGATTTCGCTGCTCTACTTGACAAATACGATTATCATTTTAGCCCTGGTGATGTTGTCCCAGGAACAGTTTTCAGTATAGAGCCGCGCGGCGCTCTGATTGACATTGGTGCTAAAACCGCAGCATATATTCCTATACAAGAAATGTCTATTAACCGGGTAGATAGCCCGGAAGAAGTCTTACAGTCAAACGAAACGCGGGAATTTTTCATCCTTACCGATGAAAACGAAGATGGTCAATTAACCCTTTCCATTCGCCGTATTGAATATATGCGGGCTTGGGAACGCGTGCGACAGCTGCAAGCAGAAGATGCTACTGTTCGTTCTGGCGTATTTGCAACCAATCGCGGCGGAGCATTGGTAAGGATTGAGGGATTACGTGGCTTTATCCCCGGTTCCCATATCAGTACCCGCAAACCTAAAGAAGAATTGGTAGGCGAAGATTTACCATTAAAATTCCTAGAGGTGGACGAAGAACGTAACCGCTTAGTTCTATCTCACCGACGGGCGCTGGTTGAACGTAAGATGAACCGCCTAGAAGTCGGCGAAGTAGTAATTGGTACAGTTCGTGGCATCAAACCTTACGGTGCTTTCATCGACATTGGCGGCGTGAGTGGTCTACTACACATTTCTGAGATTTCTCACGAACATATTGATACGCCTCATAGCGTCTTCAATGTTAATGATGAAGTAAAAGTTATGATCATTGACTTGGATGCAGAAAGAGGTCGGATTTCTCTATCTACCAAGCAGCTAGAACCCGAACCCGGCGATATGATTAAAAACCGGGATTTGGTGTACGATAAGGCAGAAGAAATGGCTGCTAAATATCGTGAACAAATGTTAGCCAAGCAACAAGGTGCAACTGCTGCACCCACGGAAGTTTCAGTAGAAGAAGATATTCCACCAGCAGCAGAACTTGAAGAAGATATTCCACCAGCAGCAGAACTTGAAGAAGATATTCCACCAGCAGCAGAACTTGAAGAAGATATTCCAGTAGTTGCGGAAACTGAAGAACAAATTCCAGCAGCTACGGAAACTGAAGAACAAATTCCAGCAGCTATTGAAGAATAATACATTTATAGTTTTACTTATTTTTAAGTAAGAGTATTAAATCATTGGATAAAGAGGGTTTTCCCCTCTTTTTTTATGTGGAGAATTACTAATAGTTAGGAGTTAAGCATAAGAACTCATAACTATTCAATTTTAACTAAACAAATGGAATGAAATATTGTGGCAACTATTAAATGTAGAAACATCACCTTTGATAATATCCAGGCAATTTTGTTTGACAAAAACGGTACTCTAGAAGATTCAGAAACGTATTTGCGATCGCTTGCACAAAAAGCAGCAAGATTGATAGATGCTCAAGTTCCCGGTATTGGGGAACCACTATTAATGGCATTTGGCATCAATGGTAGTATTCTAGATCCGGCGGGTTTGATATCGGTAGCGAGTCGCCGTGAAACAGAAGTTGCAGCTGCGGCATATATTGCCGAAACGGGAAGAGGATGGTTTGAGTCCTTAAAAATAGCCCGTCAAGCTTTGGATGAAGCAGAAAAATATATTGAACAAACTCCTTCGCCCCTGTTTATGGGTAGCTTAGACTTATTGAAATACCTACAGGAAGGAGGGTTGAAACTTGGTATCCTCTCGGCTGCAACAACTGAAGAAGTACATAACTTTGTAGAGAATCACCAATTAAGTGATTATATCCAGTTGGAAATGGGAGTAGATGAGGGGCCAAGTAAACCAGATCCAGTACTATTTTTGCAAGCTTGTCAAGCTTTGGGAGTCGAACCAGGCGCTACATTGATGGTGGGTGATTCCGTTGGTGATATGCAAATGGCGCGTAATGCTAAAGCCGCAGGTTGTATTGGTATCACTTGGGTGGATAAGTCGGATAATGTCCGAGGTGCGGATGTGGTGATTAATTTACTCGATGAAATCCAGATTTTAAAAGATTAGTTTACCTTTAGCGACACTAAATAAGCTGTTGAGAGGATCTTAGGTAAAAGCGATGTATGACGACAAGCATTGATGCTCGTAAGAGCTGTGTTCCCGACGTAGCAGCATCTGACTCGCTATTAGGTTCGCGATCATCTGACGCTATTTGACAGCAATTACTACAACACCTACAACCTAGGAAACCCTTGCCAAGAGCGCAGTTTCACCGCTACGTGCCTACGTACTTTCCCGCAACAATTTGTCAAATTTTACATTATCTATGTCTTTAGATAGATATAATCTATTTCTCAGATGGCTTACTATTTCATCGAGAGTGCTTGTTAGGGCAATTCTCAATAGAAAAATTCAGAAATCAGAATTCAGGAGTCAAAATCAATTAGTGGGGAATTAAGACCCGCAGGTTCCTATTTAACTATTAAACTTTCTCCTTTGGAGACACTACGTTAACGATTTAGTTTTGGTCTTAAACTCATTTATTGAGGCGCTGTGGGCTCGTTCTAAGTGTTGGCGTTCGCATACCGTGTCGTAAGACAAGCCTCTCTTAGACAAGGTTTTTGGCTGTGCTATGCGCCAATACTTCGACAGGGTCAGCAACCATCGTAGAGAATTCAATTCTAAATTTTGAATTTTAACTCCTGAATTATTGTCTGATTAAGTGAAATACGCTGATAAATAATTTCAGAGCCAGAAATCGGTTGTTTGATTGTATTTCTGCCTGTCTTAAGCAGAGCGTATTCCACGCAATTAATAATTTCTATAAGCCCTAAACCCCACAGAGGCTGCTGAGCAGAATTTCTTTGTGTAGAAGTATCTTAGGAATTTTAAGTTGCAGCTAAATGTGCACAGAGTAAATTACACGTTTTTGCGGAGTCAAAAAATATGAAGATTTTAACTGGTCTTATTTCCAGCTTGACGCTACTGAGTTTAAATGTTGTCGGTTTATCTCAGGTACAGGCTCAAACACCACCAGGATTTACTTTTCAGAAAGTTCCAGTAACTCTTTTCGGAAATGGTTGCCCAAAGGGAACAGCAGAGGGAATTTTGAATGGAGATACTCTTTCAGTAACATTTTCTAAGTTTGAAGCTAAAGCTTTACCTCCTAGGGTTGTATCAGCAGCCTGCAATCTGCGGATCGGTCTTAATGTACCTTCTGGATTAAATGTTCAGCCGGTTAACGTCCAGTACCTTGGCTTTGCAGATGTGCCTAGAGGAGGTAGTGCTAACCTGAACGTTAGAATACTATTTCAAGGTCAAATAGTTCCAACTAACAATAATCCAAACGCAACGTTTAACGCTGGCTTCTCAGATATCTGGGACAAAAATGTAGGTATTACATTAGGCGCAATAAATGCGTGTAAGAACCCAGTAAGTTCGATTTTTGGTATCAATACAAATCTGACGGCAAGAGCTACAACTGTAGCTGCAAATCAAGAAACCCAAATCCGAATTGATACAATCGACACAACAATCGGCCCTGTATTATTCCAAATCAAGTTTGGTTTTAATCCTTGTTAGATTTTTTAAATGCATAGTCAGTTTTGCATTTAATTTTTCACAACAGATGATGCCTCTAAGAGAATGTTTTAAAAGTCCCGGAAGGTATAACTTTACCTTTCTGGCTCAGGTCAACTGCGACGAAAAAAATTCGATTTCAGCCATGTCCTGAGATGCTTCGCCGTGATTTATCATGAAAGCAAAATACCCTTTTAAAACATCCTCTAAAAGTTGCTTTACCAAACTTATCCAAAGATTTCTTCCAATAGCTTTGAAGAAATCTTTGGCTATCTGTTGTTAAAAATAGTATTGGCAACAAAATGGCAATTTTTAAATAAATGAAATACGCTGATAATATAATTTCAGAGCCATAAATGGATTATTGTATCCTATTTCTCTCTGCTTTAACCAAAGCGTATTACAGACAATTAAGAACTGCTATAAGTCCCCAGCAGGCTGTTGGATAAAATTTTTTTGTGTAGAAGAATCTCAAGGGATTTTAAGTTGCAGCTAATTTGTACAGGAAATTACAAGTTTTCGCGGAGTCTAAAAGTATGAAAGTTTTAACTGGTATTATTTCCAGCTTGACGCTACTGAGTTTGAATGTTCTGGGTTTATCTCAGGTACAGGCTCAAACAACAGGACTTATATTTAATCAAAATGTTCCAGTAAGTTTTTCGGGAACCGGTTGCCCATCGTCGAACACAGTACAGGGAGTTTTGAATGGAGATACCCTTTCAATAACATTTTCTGAATTTGAAGCTAAAGCTCCACGTCCCAGGGTTATATCAAAATCCTGCAATCTGCGGATCGGTCTGACTGTACCTTCTGGATTTAACGTTCAACCGGTTAGCGTCAACTATTCTGGCTTTGCAGATGTGCCTACAGGAGGCAGTGCTGATCTGAATGTGAAAATATTCTTTCAAGGTAGAGAAGTTCCAACTGACGTTAATCCAAACCGAACCTTTCCGGCTGGCTTTTCAGATGTTTGGAGCAAATTTGTGCCTATTACATTAAATTCAATAAATGCATGTAGGAACCCAGTGAGTTCGGTTTTTGGTATCAATTCAACTGTGACGGCAAGAGGTACAAATATACCTACAGGTCAAGAAACTCAACTCCGAATTGATACAATCGACACAACAATCGCCAATGATGTATTGTTCCAAATCAAGTTTGAGTATAATCCTTGTTAGGTTTTTTAAATGCATAGTTAGTTTTGCATTTAATTTTTCTCAAAACCTTAACTCTCAAAAGCTGCTTTACCAACTTATCGAAAGATTTCTTCCAATCGCTTTGAAGAAATCTTGAACTCTATTTCTTGATAAATAATTAGGTCAAGTCAAACTAGCTGATAAATCTATCAAAATCAAAATTTGCCAAACATAGGTCTTTGGATAGATAAAATATATTTATCTGTAATTTTGAATTTTTTCAAGGCTTATTATGGTGGCAATTGTGAACTGGAGAATAATTCAGAAGTAAGAATTCAGGATTCAGAATCAATTTACTGGGGCCAGACCTACCATTTTATTCTTGAACAGTAAATCGAACGCGAGTGCGCCTCCAAAAGAGAATACTTCGTGAGGGTATTAAACCCATTTATTCATTCTGCTGGTAAACTACCAACTGCTGCACTATCCGCCAGTTATACAGAATTGAATTCTGAATTCTAAGTACTGACTCCTTAATTATTTTCTGAGAAGTGAAATATGCTGATAAATAATTTCCGAGTCAGAAATTGATTGTTTTATCCTATTTATATCTCTTTTAAGTAGAGCGTGTTGCAGACAATTAAGAACTGCTAGAGAATCCTCCAAACTGGAAAATGCTACTGGGGTAAAATTTGTTTTTGTAAAAGTATGTTAGGAGTTTGGCATTGCAGCTAATACGCATAGGAGATTACATAATTTTCGTGGAGTTATTATATGAAAGTTTTAACTGGTTTGATTTCCAGTTTGACGCTACTGAGTTTAAATGTTGTCGGTTTATCTCAGGTACAGGCTCAAACACCGACAGGATTTAAGTTTCAAAAAGTTGATGGAACTTTTTTCGGAAATGGTTGCCCAAACGGAACAGCACAGCTAGTTTTGAATGGAGATACTGCTTCAGTAACATTTTCTCAGTTTGAAGCTAAAGCTTCACCTCCTAAAGTTGTATCAGCATCCTGTAATTTGCGATTCGGTATTGATATACCTTCTGGCTCTAACGTTCAGCCGATTAGCGTCAGGTATCTTGGCTTTGCAGATGTGCCTACCGGAGGCAGTGCTGATTTGAGGGTTGAAATATCATTTCAAGGTGCAAATGTTGCAACTATCAATAATCCAAACCAAACGTTTCCGGCTGGTTTTTCAGATACTTGGAACAAAAATATAGATATTGTAGCAAACACAATAAATGCATGTAGTAGACCAGTCAGTTCGGTTTTTGGTATCAATTCAACTCTGACTGCAAGAGCTAGAGGTATACCTGCAAATCAAGAAACCCAAATCAGAATTAATACAATTGACACAACAATCAAGGATGTATTGTTCCAAATAAAGTTTGCTTTTAAGCGTTGTTAGGTTTTTTAAATGTATAGTCAGTTTTGCATTTAATTTTTCACAAAAGTTTTCGAGGCTTTTATCTTACAAAAAATTCTTTTTTAACATCCTCTAATATTCACAGAAGATTACACATTTTCGCGGAGTTATTAGATGAAAATTTTAACTGGTCTGATTTCCAGTTTGACGCTGCTAAGTTTAAATGCTATGGGTTTATCTCAAGTACAAGCTCAAACACAAGGATTTGAGTCTCAAAATGTTCCAGTAAGTTTTTCGGGAACTGGTTGCCCACCGGGGCCAGTACAGGGAGTTTTGAATGGAGATACTCTTTCAATAACATCTTCTGCGTTTGAAGCTTTAGCTTCATCTTCTAAGGGACTACCAAAATCTTGCAATCTCCGGATTGGTCTGAATATACCTTCTGGATTTAACGTTCAGCCGATTAGCATCAAGTATGCTGGCTTTGCAAATGTGCCTGCAGGAGGCAGTGCTGACCTGAACGTGAAAATACTCTTTCAAGGTAGAGAAGTTTCAACTACCGATAATCCAAACCAAACGTTTCGGGCTGGCTTCTCAGATATTTGGAGCAAACATGTAGGTCTTGTATTAAACCCAATAAATGTATGTAGGAACCCAGTGAGTTCGGTTTTTGGTATCAATTCAACTTTGACGGCAAGAGCTACAAATGTACCTAGAGGTCAAGAAGCCCAAATCCGAATTGCTCCAATCGACACAACAATTGGTGATGTATTGTTCCAAATCAAGTTTGATGTTAATCCTTGTTAGGTTTTTTAAATGCATAGTTAGTTTTGCATTTAATGTTTTACAAAACCTGCTGTTTGTAAAGCAGCTTTACCAACTTATCGAAAGATTTCTTCAATCGCTCTGAAGAAATCTTTGACTTTCTGTCTTGATAAATAGCTAGGTCAAGCCAAAGTAGCTGATAAATCTAACGAAATCACAATTTGCAAAAAATATGTCTTTGGATAGGTAAAATATATTCTTCTTTGATAGTTTTATGGTATAATATTTGTAAAACTTCTTGTGAGGGCAATTCTTAATTAAAGAAGAATTCAGAAGTAAGAATTCAGGAGTCAGAATCAATTAGTGGGGTTCAATACCGCCATTATATTCTTTAACGCTAAATGAACGCGAGTGCGTCTCCAAAGAAGAATTTAGTTAGGGTCTTAAACTTACTTATTCATTCGCTGGTAGATTCGCTACCTCTACGTTATCTGATTTTTCGTGCAGAATTCAATCCTGAATTCTAAGTCCTGACTCCTGAATTATTTTCTGATAAGTTAAATATGCTGGTCAACAATTTACGAGTTAGAAATTGATTTTTTTATCATATTTATGTCTTTTTTAACCAGAGCGTATTCCATAAGTTTAATGATTGGTAGATATGCCCAAAACTCAAAGAGTTTGCCAGGTAAAGTTGTTCTGTCTAGAAGTATATTAGGAGATTGACATTCTATGTAATATTCATAGGAGATTACAGATTTTCGCGGAGTTATTAGATGAAAGTTTTAACTGGTATGATTTCCAGTTTGACGCTACTGAGTTTAAATCTTGCGGGTTTATCTCAGGTACAGGCTCAAACACCAGGATTTGAGCTTCAAGAAGTTCCAGTAACTCTTTTCGGAAATGGCTGCCCAAACGGAACAGCAAAGGGAATTTTAGATGCAGATACTCTTTCGATAACAATTTCTGAGTTTGAAGCTAAAGCTTCACCCCCTAAGGTTGTATCAGCATCCTGTAATCTGCGGATTGGTCTGAATGTACCTTCTGGATTTAACGTTCAGCCGATTCAAGTCAAGTATCTTGGCTTTGCAGATGTGCCTACAGGAGGCAGTGCTGACCTGAACGTCAAAATACTCTTTCAAGGTCAAGAACTCCCAACTATTGATGATCCAAATGCAACGTTTGCGCCTGGTTTCTCGGCTACTTGGAGTAAAGATGTAAATATTGTATTAGGCACAATAAATGTATGTGAAAATCCAGTAAGTTCGATTTTTGGTATCAATACAAATCTGACGGCAAGAGCTAGAGATATACCTGCAAATCAAGAAACCAAAATCCGAATTGATAAAATAGATACAGCAATCGGCCCTGTATTGTTCCAAATCAAGTTTGCTTTTAATCCTTGTTAGGTTTTTTTAATGCATAGTTAGTTTTGCATTTAATTTTTTCCAAAACCTGATCTTTGTAAAGCTGCTTTACCAACTTATCGAAAGATTTCTTTCAATCACTCTGAAGAAATTTTTGACTCTGTGTCTTGAGACATAGTTATTGACAACAAACCTGAGAAGCTCTCCTTATTTGAGATGAAAGATATGAAAGTTTTAACTGCTCTTATTTCCAGTTTGACGCTACTGAGTTTAAATGTTGTGGGTTTATCTGAGGCACAGGCTCAAACACCAGCATTTCAGTTTGAAAGTATCCCAGTAACTGTTTTCGGAAATGGGTGCCCGTCGGGAAATGCCCAAACAAGTTTGGTAGGAAATACTCTGTCTGTAAGTTTCCCTCGATTTCAGGCTGTAGCTGTATCTCCTAGGGTTGTATCACAATCTTGTAATCTCAGAATTGGGCTTAATGTGCCTAGAGGCTACAGAGTTCAGCCGATTAACCTCAGGTATTCTGGTTCTACAAATGTGCCTCAGGGGGGCACTGCTGCCTTAAGAGTTAGACCAGTGTTTCAAGGGAGAGTAATTCCATCTAGTAGTGATCTAAACGCAAACTTCTCGTCTGGCTCTTCAGGTGGATGGCTAAAAGATGTAGCTATTACAGGAGATACAGTAAACGCGTGTGCTAACCCAGTGAATTCGGTTTTCGGCATCAACACAACTTTGATAGCGCGTGCTACAAATGTAGCTGCGGGGCAGCGAACTCAAATTGGATTCAATGGGATTTATAGAATTAGGTTTAATTTGACTCCTTGTTAGTAGTAGTCTGTCAAGCTAGTTTTGATGGTTTTCAGTAAGGACTTTGGTGCTTAGAAAATAATGACTAAAGTCCTTACTACAAACTTGCGTACCTATCAATTTAAACTTAACAGATTAGTAAGGGCAAGACCTGTTAAATTAATCATCACAATAAATGTGTGAAAAGCCAGCGCACCAGGTCAGTATCATACTGACCTGGTGCTTCTGTATATCCTTGTGCAACTATCTGATTAGCATCTCCTATTACACAGGCTACTAGTGGGTTCGGCAAATATCCTGGCAATGTTTTTCTGCTGCAACCTAAAGCAGCAATCATAAATACTTCCACATTGACAACTAAATTGAATAAGACAGTGGGAAGGACTTGGCATCCTTTGGCTTTACATATACCCGCTGTTTTGGTTCTAACTCTAATTGGTTAAAGCGATCGCGTGTTAAATGCGCCATTACCACTTGCCCATCATCGAAAGTTAATTCTACCTGAATTTCCCAACCCAAATGTATTAATCGGCTTACTGTAGCAGCCGTAGTTGCACCATTGGCAACCTTTTCCAAAATCACATCTTGTGGACGCAAAAATACTTGTGGGTGTGGCGCATCAAATCCGCTACTTTGAAAAATCTTCGAGTTGCTGGGTAACACGTTCACCGGGCCAATGAAGCTCATCACAAATGCGCTGGCAGGATTATCGTAAATTTCTGCTGGTGTCCCCACCTGTTCTACACGCCCTTTATTCATGACCACAACTTCATCAGAGACTTCCATTGCTTCTTCTTGGTCGTGGGTAACGAAAACCGTGGTAACATGAACCTCATCATGAAGGTTGCGTAACCATGCCCGTAAATCTTTGCGGACTTTAGCATCGAGTGCGCCAAAAGGTTCATCTAGCAGTAATACTTCGGGTTCTACTGCTAATGCCCTTGCTAATGCTACCCGTTGTCTTTGACCACCAGAAAGTTGTGATGGATAGCGATCGCCTAGTCCACTCAATTGCACTAATTCCAGTAACTGTTCTACCCGCCCCTTAATTTTCTTTGGCTGTGCCTTACGAATTTCTAAGCCAAAGGCAATATTCTGCCTGACAGTTAAATGCTTAAATAGGGCGTAGTGCTGAAACACAAACCCAATATTGCGCTGTTGTACGCTTTGATATGTAGCATCCTTACCAGTAAGAAAGATTTTGCCACTATCTGGCATTTCTAAACCTGAAATTAACCGTAATAGCGTAGATTTACCTGATCCCGATGGCCCAAGCAACGCAACTAGCGAACCACTCTTAATTTCCAGGCTAACCTGATCAACTGCCTGGAAACTCCCAAATTGTTTGGAGACATTCTCAACTACTATACCCACTGTCGCTGTACCTCTGCAACTAATCTACAGTTCCCTGCTAGGATTACCGTGTCTTACATATACCATACATAGTTATTTTTGAGTAACAATATTTAGCTACCACAGCTACCGCAATCGAAGAAGCTACACAGGACTTACGCACTCAGATCCCCCAACCCCCTTAAAAAGGGGGCTTTAGAAGTTCCCCCCTTTTTAAGGGGGGCTAGGGGGGATCTAGGTTTCAGGCTTCAGTGCGTAAGTCCTAGCTATATTCAGCACCACTGCAATCTAGGGAACCAGCTGACTTGTCTGCTAAGAGAATCGAACAAGGAAATCTGCATATTGAAGACTGGAGACTAAGCAATATTCTTTATTCTTCCCAATGCCCAATTCGTATCGAAACATTAAGGAATATTGCATTTGTGCAGAAACCTGAAGGTAAAGCGCCAAATCACTAGAAAGACCGTGGTAGTATGCTCTCGGTAAATGTGAAGATTTGGGAGAAAGACCTTTGACACTACGGGTTGCTGTTATTGGGTCAGGCCCTGCTGGTTCATCTGCCGCAGAAACACTGGCAGCCTCTGGGATTGAAACCTACCTGTTTGAGCGGAAGCTAGACAATGCAAAGCCTTGTGGGGGTGCAATTCCCCTCTGTATGGTGAGTGAATTTGACTTACCACCAGAGATTATCGATCGCCGGGTACGGAAGATGAAAATGATTTCGCCTTCCAATCGTGAGGTAGATATCAATCTGGTAAATGAAGAAGAATATATAGGAATGTGCCGCCGGGAAGTGCTGGATGGCTTTTTGCGCGATCGCGCGGCAAAAGTCGGCGCAAATTTAATTAATGCTACTGTTCATAAACTTGATATACCAGGAAACAATACTGATCCCTATACCATCCATTACATTGACCATACAGATGGGATATCACAGGGTATTGCCAAAACCCTAAAAGTGGATTTAATCATTGGGGCAGATGGGGCTAATTCTCGCGTTGCTAAAGAAATGGACGCTGGGGATTACAATTATGCGATCGCCTTCCAAGAGCGAATTCGCTTACCCGAAGACAAAATGGCCTATTACAACGACCTCGCCGAAATGTATGTCGGTGATGACGTTTCTACTGACTTCTACGCTTGGGTTTTCCCCAAATATGACCACGTAGCTGTCGGTACTGGCACGATGCACATCAATAAAGCTAGCATCAAACAGTTACAAGCTGGTATCCGCGCTCGTGCTTCCGAGAAACTAGCAGGCGGTAAAATCATCAAAGTAGAAGCACACCCCATTCCTGAACATCCCCGTCCCCGTCGTGTTGTTGGTCGCATCGCTTTGGTGGGAGATGCTGCTGGTTACGTTACTAAGTCCTCTGGTGAAGGTATTTATTTTGCCGCTAAATCTGGGCGGATGTGTGCCGAAACCATTGTAGAAGCATCTAACAGTGGTAGCCGTATTCCTACAGAAGGCGACCTTAAGGTTTACCTGAAGCGTTGGGATAAAAGATACGGACTCACTTACAAGGTGTTGGACATTCTGCAAACCGTGTTCTATCGTTCCGACGCTACCCGCGAGGCGTTTGTGGAAATGTGTGATGACCTAGATGTACAAAGGCTAACATTCGATAGCTATTTGTATAAGACGGTTGTTCCAGCTAATCCTATCACCCAATTGAAAATCACTGCCAAAACCATTGGTAGTCTAATTCGGGGTAATGCCCTTGCACCTTAATTGAGTGCAAAGGACTGGGAATTCCAACAAATAAATTACCGAATTTTGTGGGGCGGGCATTTTGCCCGTCCATTAATTATCGGTGGGCAAGACTTCGGGTCAATTTTGTATAGCATAAACTCACCTATGACTCAGAGATAGTTGTACTGGGAGCAGCTAGATGCCAGTTGTAGTCGCCAAGTTGTATGTAGAATATCAAAATGATGCTTATTGGGTTATAGATAGCCAAATTCCCTTTAAGTTCGTTGTATATGCCTTTCAAAATGGCATCCAATACTCTGGACGACCATTGTTTTGAATCACTTCGTCAAAGATTTGGATCAGCCAGTCCTCAAAAGAGTTAGCAATTATGTGTTCTGGTTGCCACCCTTCAAACGAATAATCATGCTGGCAATCAAGCACTTTGTATTCTGAATTGGCATAAGTTGTGATATCAAAACTACAAAAATCACCTGTAGCTATATAACCTAAATAACAAAAAGCAATATACTTTTTCTCGCTATCATCCTCAACGTAGACTTGATCTTGATCTTGATTAAATGGAACAATAGTACTTGTGCTTTGAATCAGAATTCCACTATCAGCTAACTACGGCAAAGTAATTTCAAATCTCGGCTGTTCGCTACAAAAAACATTTGCCCCATTGGTGAATTTCAAAAACTCCTTGTAACTATGAGGCAGAATGAATCCTAGTTCTGCCTCACATTGCTGGATTTCAGCTTGACTAGCAGGAGGGTTGAATTTAAACCCTAATTCAATGTTTTGCTTCTCTAATATTTGTTGTGCCTGTTTAACTTTTTGTGGGAGCCATGTATACATAAGTGACCTCAGTAGCTATGTTAATGTTCACATTTCTTACTCTTTTCACCACGATGATCGCTTCACTAATCCTTCCTGTGCGTCTTTCCTCCTTCAATGTCGTATAAAGTTAGCTATTGAAGTCGTTATCGAAAAATTGCTGGTAACTTGTTCAGCATCAAGTGCCGAAGAATGAGTTGATCACATTACAAACCTACCTCTGTGACGCATAGTGCAATTTCTGATAAAACAGATGTTGAACTGAATCTACTGGGGCAAAATAGAAAACATGACGATTGAACCCGATTCCTCTAATCTACCAACCCCAGAACCAGTCACCGAAAACGATTTGCAACCGGATGACTTTGACGATGGTGTAACTGAGAAGAACCTAAGCTCAGAAGCACTAGCGACACAACAAGCCTTAGCAGCGATTGGGTCTTTGCAATCTTCGCAACATACAATTGCTTTACAACAAGCCCGTTCTGACTTTCATCAATCCACTAGCAAGCAATTTCAATTTATAGTTAAGCCGAGGGCATTGCTAATTACTCTAATAGCGATCGCCATTACCTTCATTGGAGTTATCCTCAATAACTGGATCGTCGGCATTATCGGAACGCTGATAACTTTGCTGTTATCCCTAGCGATACTATTGCCTTGGTTGCAAAAAGCATTATACGAGTGGTTTTCACCCCAAGAACGCACCCTGTTTGTTGCCATTTTGGGACTAATAGTAGCCATCATCGGCTTGATCAAGTTTACAGGTGTGGGCGATCGCTTGGTACTTTGGGGACGCCAGATTAACTGGGACATTGCTGGAACCCTAGCAGATTGGTTTGGTGCTTTGGGACAAATTCTGATCGCCGTCATCGCCGTTTACGTGGCGTGGCGACAATATGTGATTTCCAAAGACTTGACAATTCAGCAAAACCTGCTGACAGTTCAGCAAAACATAATTACCCAGCAGCAGACAATTGATTCCTATTTCCAAGGTGTTTCAGACTTAGTATTAGATCAAGAAGGATTATTAGAAGATTGGCCCCAAGAGAGAGCGATCGCTGAAGGACGCACGGCGGCAATTTTAAGTAGTGTAGATGGCAGTGGTAAAGCTAAAATTCTCCGCTTTCTCTCACGTTCCAAGTTGCTCTCACCTCTAAAACGCGATCGGCTATTAGGTCGAGCCATTCTCGACGGGAGTGGCGGATATGCAGAAGACCGCCTGGAAGGTGTGCGTGTCATCGATTTAGGCGTAACATTAGCCGCAGCAGACCTTTCTGATACTGATTTGCGTTGGACTGATCTGAGCGAAGCTAATCTTGTCCGCGCTAATCTGAGTGGTTGTGATTTAGTAAAAGCCAACCTTTCCCGCACAATTTTATATAGTGCTAATCTCACTGGTGCCGACGTAAACGGGATTCGCCTATTCTATGGTGTAGTGGATAAAGCATCACCCCGCAGTCGCACTCATCCACCAAATTATCAAACAGGCGAACACACTGGCGCTGTAGTGGAAAATGCCGATTTCACGAATGTACAGCGTATGTCTGAATCTGCACGTAACTACTGTTGCGCTTGGGGTGGTGAAAAAACCAGAGGTACTATCCCTGGTGGTTGTGAAGGCATTCCTAATAAGTTGGGAAAATAGTTATACCAATTTTGGATTAGCTTTAATTAATTTGTGTAATTACCCGCCTTGTAGCAACAATCCCAACAGGCGTTTATTGATCTAATTTTGTAAGAGCCAGGACTGCTGTGTATTATGAAATTATAAAATGGAGGTGGAAGATTCATTAATGCAGTTAGTCAGTCAGGAGCATATTGAAATCTCTTCTGATGTGCGGAGTGGAAAGCCCTGCATTGTTGGTACTCGCATTGCTGTAGAAGATGTGGCAATGATGCATTTAAAGCTAGGATATTCCTTAATTGAGATTGCTGGTAAGTATGACCTGTCACTGGCATCTGTTTATGCAGCAATGGCTTATTACTTTGATCGCCGAGACGATATTGATCGCCGCACAGCAGAAGAGGATGAGTTAGTTGAGGTACTAAAGCAAAATCATCCGTCGCGTCTTCAAGAGAAACTCAGACAGTTGAGGAATGAGTGAGCGAATTCGCTTTCATCTAGATGAAAATGCCGATCCTGCGATCGCCCTTGGCTTGCGCCGTTATGGAATTGATGTCACAACAACCAATGATGTGGACTTACGTACTCAAAGCGATGAAGCCCAGTTAGCATTTATTCAGGAAACACAGCGAGTACTATTCACCCAAGATGCAGATTTTTTGATTATTGCAAGTTCTAGGCTCGATCATCCTGGTATTACCTACTGCAAGAAAGGAACTCGTTCAATTGGTGTAATCATTGAAACTTTGGTTTTGATGTATGAGGTGATGACACCTGAAGAGATGGTGGGACATGTCGAGTTTGTGTGACGTATCTATTCCTCTCTATCAGTATGTGCAACAACTAAAAGTTGTTCAAACCTAGATAAGCACAATAATAACGTAGCATAGTAGATTCAGTAATTTGATAAAATGTAGTTTTTGCATATTTATTTAGTGTATAGTCTTAAAAAGACTCATCATTTTCTAATTTATAAATCATAGTATCAATACTCTTCAAGGAACAGTAATAAATTTTACATGTTAGATCTGCCATTTCTGAAATTGACAAAATTTCTTGAGAGTCATGCTTAAAGTTGTAAATTATTTCATCATATTTTTTTAACTCTTTGTAGTAGTTATTTTTATATTTCTTCACTTTACTAATATATATCGGTTTTTCCTTTGAATAAAGAGAGAAATAATAAAAAAACTTACTTAAAGGAATTAAATAGGGAAGTCCAAAAACAATAGTAAAAATGAGTACTTCAGGTCTCAATGCTACACCAATGAAAAACATCAATATTGATAACCAGCTTGTAGGAATTATGAGAATAATTAAACCAGCCCATTTCCTACTTTCTTTGTAATTGGTTTTATATACATTTAGATTACTATGGCTTACCTCCAATAAAAACAGCTTATGTAGTTTATCTGTACATTTTATTAAATTTTCTTTATCTATTTCTAAAGTTTTTAATTTTTGCGTTTTAAAGTTATTTTCAAGTTCTCTAATTTCTATTTGTTTTTGCAATTCTTTTGCTTTTGCTTTTGCTTTTTCAGCTTTTGCTTTTGCTTTCTCAATTTTATCAAAGTGTTCATGAATAAGATCCAAACAGATGGACTCGATTTCTTGATTTATAAATACTTTTATATCTATATAAATTGCTGATCTAATAGGTAATTTTCCCTTTATAAAATCTAATTTTTCATCCTCTTCATGTTTTTCTTCATAACAAGATATGTATTCCATATAGTAAACTAACTCCTCTTTTCTGATATGCATCAAGTTAGTTACCTTTTTTATTTCAGCTTTTGTTAGTTGGTTTAAAAAAACGTCATAATTACTATAATTATGTCTAAAGTTGTTTAAGGCGTGTCTGCCAAAATAAAACTCAGAATCGAAGATCATATCTTCATTCCAACTATCTCTCCTAATTCCTAAATCATCTTCTTTAAAAAAATAATTAAATTCATAATCAATTCTATCGATAATTCTATCTTTCTCTATTTTAATTAAGGTTTCATAGTAAAATACCAAGTCTTTATAATTAGAAAAAAATTTTTTATTATCCATTATTAATAACCTCAAATATAGTTTAGTAGATAGATGTATGGGCTTGGTATAACGGATAGTTACCGAATAATATTAATTAATGCTGCTTTCTTTACATTTTGGTTAACACACCTTATATCAAAATATATTCGGTTGTTTAGTACCTGTTCTGCCAAACTATCATATAGTTACAAGATTATTGGGTAGAGTAAAATTACGGAATATTATAAAATTTGAGTGTAATTTACACGATTTTCTGATATAGCCCTCTTTTTAGGCAAGCACCCTTGTGCTGTACATAATTCTCTAAGTATTAACTAATGACAAACTAAAAAGCCCGCTAATGCGGGCTTTCTAAATCAATTAAGTTATTGCTTTACTTACCGTTTCGCCAACTTCTTCGACATCTTCCGCAGACGAATTGATTGGGGTGTAACTTCCACCAATTCATCGGGGCCAATGTATTCCAAAGCACGTTCTAGACTCATGTCTATCGGTGCTTGCAGTTGCACCAATTCATCGCCACCAGCCGCGCGGTGGTTGGTTAACTGCTTGGTTTTACAGATATTTAGTTCCAAATCTTGGGAACGATTGTGTTCTCCCACGATCATGCCTCTGTAAACCTTTGTGCCGGGAGTAATAAAGAATGCTCCTCTATCTTCGGCATTTCTCATGGCGTAGAAGGTAGAAACACCTTCTTCAAAGGAGATTAAAACGCCTTTGTTACGAGCTTCAATATCGCCGCTAATTGGACGGTAGTCTAAGAAGCTGTGGTTCATGATGCCTTCGCCACGAGTCATCCGCATGAATTCACCCCGGAAACCAATCAATCCACGGGCGGGAATGACAAACTCTAACTGGGTGCGATCGCCACTACCTGGTTGCATATCTTGCATTTCGCCTTTGCGTTGTCCCAGGCGTTCAATACAGCTACCCACACCATCAGCAGGAATGTCTAACACCAAGAGTTCGTAAGGTTCGCAAGGTTGACCGTTCATTTCACGGTAAATTACCTGTGGCTGAGATACCTGAAACTCGAAGCCTTCCCGACGCATGGTTTCAATTAAGATACCCAGGTGGAGTTCTCCACGACCGGAAACCAGGAATTTATCGGGAGAATCGGTTTCTTCAACACGCAAAGCCACGTTGGTTTCAAGTTCGCGGAATAGGCGATCGCGCACTTGTCTTGATGTCACCAATTTGCCTTCTTGACCAGCAAAAGGCGAATCGTTCACCCAGAAGGCCATTTGCAAGGTTGGTTCATCCACTTTAATTAGTGGTAAAGCTTGCGGTTCATTGGGGTCAGTAATCGTTTCCCCAATATAAGCATCAGCAAAACCAGCCACCGCCACAATATAACCTGCGGTTGCTTCTTCCATCTCTACGCGCTTCAGTCCATCAAAGCCCATCAACTTGGTAATTTTACCCTTGACAATGGTGCCATTTTCTGTAACTAAAGCTGCTTGTTGTCCTGAGCGGATAGTACCGTTGTGAATTCTGCCAATCACAATCCGTCCCAGATATTCAGAATAATCTAGGGTTGTAACTTGCAATTGCAGAGGTTTATTGCTGTCGCCTACTGGTGGTGGAACGTGTTGCAGAATCGCGTTAAACAGGGGTTGCATATCTACCGATTCTGCTTCCAAGCTTTCTTTGGCGAAACCTCCCATACCGGAGGCAAACAGATAGGTAAAATCACACTGGTCTTCATCTGCTCCTAATTCCAAAAACAGATCCAAAACTTTATCAACAGCAACGTGGGGGTCAGTTTGTCCACGATCAATTTTGTTGATTACAACGATGGGGCGCAGCCCTTTTTCCAAAGCTTTTTTCAGAACAAAGCGCGTTTGGGGCATGGGGCCTTCGTTGGCATCGACAATCAGAAGACATCCGTCAACCATGCCGAGTACGCGTTCCACTTCACCACCAAAGTCAGCGTGTCCAGGAGTATCAACAATATTGATTAGTGTTTCTTTGTAGCGAACCGCCGTATTTTTGGACAGGATAGTAATACCCCGTTCCCGTTCTAGGGCGTTGGAGTCCATAACGCAATCCGGAACGTCTTCGCCTTCGCGGAAAATGCCGGATTGTTTGAGGAGTGCGTCAACCAGCGTGGTTTTGCCGTGGTCAACGTGGGCGATAATGGCGACGTTGCGAATTGGGAGCGTCATAGAAACTTTTGGTGAACTCTAGAGGGTGTTTATAAGATTTACATTTGAATGCTAGGCTGTTTTAACAGAATTGGGTATGATCAGCAAATTCTGTAAAGAACCTTTAACAATTCTAGCGTAATCGTCACAATAGCGGGGAGTTTTGTAAATACCACAATGGAGATATGTGGTAATTACCGCGTTGATAGGATAAAAAAAGCTTTTGTTACAAACAGGTGTGGAGTGAAGGACGGTATCGCTTTTGAGAATTGCACCTAATTAGTTGAGATACTTTGCTTTGGTGATAAAGGCGATCGCACCCTTCCTGATATATAAAGTAACCTGATTTTGCAATTGCGATCGCAATCCCTTATTTTTCCTTAAAAGTAGTTTTATTTCTCGGCTGATTAAGCTGTTACGCATTTAACTAGAACATTTACATTAAGGCTGATGACTGTGCCTGATAACCGTTAACTGTCAACAGTTAACGACCCATAATAATTCATGTAGAGACTTTACAGCGCAAATTCTCTACTGAGATTTAAGGTATATTTTAAAAACCAATAAAATGACAGCGATAATAATATGGTCTGCTGCCTAAATCCCAATTGCGAGAATCCCCAAAATCCTGACGGGACAAATTACTGCCTCAGTTGCGGGACACAGTTAGTATCGCTACTGAGAAATCGTTACCGCATAACCGCACCATTAGCCAGAGGAGGGTTTGCACGCACATATGTGGCAGAGGATATAGATAAGCTAAATGAACGATGTGTTGTTAAGCAACTGGTTCTCAGTGAATTTTATCTTAGTCATGGTACTAAGGCACATCAAAAAGCAACTGAATTGTTTGAGCGAGAAGCCAAACGTCTACAAGAACTAGGGGAACATCTGCAAATTCCCAATTTGTATGCATATTTTAAAGAAGGTGAATATCTGTATTTAGTGCAGCAGTTTATTGAAGGTCAAAATCTGTTGCAGGAGTTAAAGCAGCACGGAGTTTTTGATGAAAGTAAAATTCGATCTTTTTTAAATGATTTATTATCTGTGCTGGTAGCCATACATCAACAGCAAATAATTCACCGAGATATTAAGCCAGAAAATATTATTCGTCGTCAGAGTGATCACAAGTTAGTACTAATTGATTTTGGAGTTTCTAAGCAAAAGGCGGAAATTTCAAACACTGCACTTGGGACAATTATTGGTTCATTAGGTTATGCACCAATTGAGCAAATGCAATTGGGTAAAGTTTTTCCTTCCAGTGATCTGTACAGTTTAGGGATAACTTGCTTTCATTTGCTAACAAATATTTCTCCTTCAAATTTCTGGCTTAAACAAGGATATAGTTGGACTTCTAGTTGGCGACAGCATTTGATACAACCCATAAGCCAAGAATTAGAATTGATTCTGGATAAGTTACTCAAAGAAAATCATCAGCAGCGTTATCAGTCTGCACAGGCTGTATTACGAGACTTAAATAATCTACCAAAATTAAAGCAGACACTATCTGCTACATTCATTTCGCCTTCTCAATTATTAGAAGCACAACCACTTCAACAAACAACAACTCGATATTTACCGCAATTATTTAATAGTAAATTATTCTCTGGAGCAATAATTACTAGCTCAGGTAGTTCTTTTTTAGCGATCGCACTTATCAGTTTTCTCGGAACTACTTGGATTAGCTCTGGGTTATGGTTGCTAGTTTTAGGGGGGTTAGTCTTTATTCAATCCCGTTCGATTATGGAAAAAAGTTATTTAATTGTAATTGCCATAATAGCAAATCTACTAATTATCTTGACTTTTAAAAATTTGTTATCTAATAAACTTTTACAATCTGGTATAAAGGGACTGTTACTTGTAGTGTTACTAGTTACTCTTGCAGGTCTATTGACAGTTCTTCTTATGGGTATATGGGAGATAATAAACAAACTTACTTCTAAATATTTTTAAATTTTTAGTTGCGGTAAATTTCTAATTACATCTTGATTTTTGATAAGTTATATATACTTTGGAGAATTATCGATGACAAATAAAAAAGAAAACTTGAGGCTGTTTATTTCTCTGGGGCTAGCAGGAATAATGGTAGCAGCTATTTTGTGGTTCATTAACCAACTTTCTTCTACTATCATACCATCACCTAACCCTACATCAACTTTATATTCACTACCAAGTAAGCCTTCATTCATGAATTTGGGCACAAAGATTTTGGTGAAAGTACAAGCATACCCTGAAAAAAAAGATGGAGTTAAAGCTTTTGGTGAAAACGATTTCACCACTGCGGTGGAAAAATTTACCGCGTCTTTGAAAAATAATCCCAATGATCCGGAAACTTTAATTTATTTAAATAATGCCAAAATTGCCCAAGAGAATTCAGAAGCTCTAAAAGTTGCTATCATCGCACCAATTAACTTCGATATTAATTTAGCACAAGAAATTTTGCGTGGTGTAGCTCAAGCTCAAAATGAAGTTAATAATCAAGGCGGAATTAATGGTAAAAAATTGCAAATTTTGATTGCAAGTTTTGAGAATCGAAAAGATTCGGGACTACTAGATGATGAATTAGTTCAAGACAAGAGCCTTGTAGCCGCAGTGGGTGTTAGGACTAATCCAAAAATTTATAATGAAAAAGGTTTAGTGTTGGTCTTTCCTGTAGAGCGTCCAAGTCAAGCTGAAAATAGAGAAAAATCTGAGCAAACAGTAATTAGTCAGCTTAATACTCCTAAAAATAATTACTTATTTCATGTAAATCCACCATACAGCAATTTAGTAGATATTCATGCTAGATACATTGCTCTACAATCAAGAAATATTGCTATTTGTGGTGATGTTCCTAGCTCAACAAGTAATTCAACTTCCTCATCTAATCAGAATCTTGTAAAACAGTACACTCAAGCTATTCAAGACTATGGAAGGACAGTTATTAGCACGCCTTGTAATTTGTCAGATACAAATTTTGACTATAGAGCTTTTGTCAAGAGAGCCATAGAAGCAGAAAATGCTAGTGGCTTTTTACTAGTACCTTCAATCGACAATATACCTTTTGCCACCAAAGTAGCACAAGAGGTTGGAAATAGAAAACTACTCTTTGCTTCTGAAATTATGTACAGTCCAAAAACTTTAGACAATGGCAGGGATCTGGAAGGAATGGTACTACCTGTGTATTGGCATCGTGATGCTAATAAAGATAACCCATTTGCAAAAACATTTGCCAAAGATGCCTCCAAGCTTTGGAAGGGTGACGTAAATCAAAGAACAGCAGGAGCTTATGATGCAATGCAAGTAATTATCGCTGGCTTGAAACAAGACAACACCCGCGAAGGATTACAAAAAGTACTGTCTAATCCTAATTTTTCAACTTCTGGAGTTACAGGAACGATTAAGTTTTCGCCTTCAGGTGAGCGCCAAGGAGAAGCTTTACTAGTCAAAATTGAGCGTTGTGAGGGTTGTTCTAACACTGGCTACCATTTTACCCTCTTGAATAAGAATTAATTTTTTGAGATTGATTGTCATCCCAGAGACATACTTTCTTGCAGAAGGGTAATCTATTCAAGTTGAATATAATGCTGAATAGGTTGCCCTGATTACTAACTATGAATAAATAGAAGCGATCGCTCTCATTCATTTTTATATTTTCACAAAGCCAAAGTTGATGTTTTTCTACCCTGAGTTGTGAACGCAATCGCTCAAAAGAAAGATGAAATACCCCAAATGTCTATGTCAATCTTATATTAAGTAATAATTATGAACACTTTGCCGAGGAGAACTACGGATGGTAGCTACTTTAGATGATACGAAACGCAATGCTATTGCTATAAAATTGGCAAGTATTAAAGCACTCCAACAGTTGGCTATCGAAAATGAGCAATCGCTTTTGAGCCAAGGACTCGATGCTGAGATTGCTGATCGTATCCGGAACTTCCTCAATGATGACGAGAAAAATCTTGGCGTTCTGGAAACTGTAATTGGTCAGTACGGCATTCAGGCTGAACCCAAAAAAAATGTAACCCAATTCATTGAAAAAGCTCGTGAATTATTCAAGGGTTCTGAGTTAAGCCTATATGAAAAAGTATCTCAGCATGAATTGCTGAAACATCAACTCGTAATGAGTGGCTTGATAGTTCACAAGGCTGCTCAAAAAGTTGGTGCTGACGTTTTGTTAGCGATCGGGCCTTTGAATACCATTAACTTTGAGAACCGCGCTCACCAAGAACAACTCAAAGGTGTTTTGGAAATTCTGGGTGTCCGTGAACTCACTGGACAAGATGCAGATCAAGGAATTTGGGCACGTGTTCAAGACGCTATGGCCGCAGTCAGTGGTGTGGTAGGTAGTGCTGTTACCCAAACCAGTGACAAAAGCGATCTGAATATCCAGGATGTCATCCGCCTCGATCACAACAAGGTAAATACTCTATTTACCGAACTCCTGCAAAGCGACAATCCACAGAAAATCCAAGAGTACTTTGGTCAAATTTACAAGGATCTAAGCGCTCACGCTGAAGCAGAAGAAGAAGTAGTTTATCCAAGAGTACGTCCTTTCTACGGTCAAGATAACACCCAAGAATTGTTTGACGAACAAGCTGAAATGAAGCGCGTGTTAGAGCAAATCAAGGCTGTCAATCCTTCTTCACCCGAATTCAAAGATCAAATTAGACAGCTTATGGAAGCTGTTGGCGACCACATTCGTCAAGAAGAAAGCACAATGTTTGCTGCCATTCGCAACAACTTGAGTACTGAGCAAACCGAGCAACTGGCTACTGAATTCAAAGCCGCTAAGACCCGAATTCAAGAGAAATTGGGCGTTGTTAGCGAATCCAATGCCTAAGATGCTTTCGAGCTTTCTATAATCTGCTAACAAAGGTTAGTTAAGCAAAAACTCCTAGCACATCAATGCTGGGAGTTTTTGTTTGTTTAAAAATTTTGCTGACATTGCTGACAGTATTTATAAGCGGCATAAGCCATAGTTACAACCCCGGTGATAATGGCAGATTCATCGACTTCAAATTGGGGATGGTGTAATGGGTAGTTAATGATTCTTTCTTTGTAGCCTACACCCAAGCGAAACATGGAACCAGGGACGTGTTCCAAATACATAGAAAAATCTTCAGCACCAAGGGATGGTTCGGGTAAAACTTGAACGCGATCGCTACTCCAAGCTTCTTCTGCGGCTGATTGCAATAATTGCGTCAAAACGTAATCATTTTGAACGCTGGGTACGCCCTGGCGATAATTGACTTGATACTTTGCCCCGTAAGTATGGCAGACATTAGATACAATATTTTCAATCCAGTTCGGGAGATGGGCACGGGTTTCGGGATGGAGCGATCGCACGGTTCCCAATAATTGCACTTTATCAGCAATCACATTTGGCGCTCTGCCACCGTTAATTTTCCCTATGCTCAATACTACAGGACGCAAAGGATTCTGCGTCCGGCTGATGGCTTGTTGCATTGCAGTAATCACTTGGGAAGCAATCCAAATCGCATCAATCGCCTCATGGGGACGCGCCCCGTGCCCAGATTCTCCCATAATCAGAATCTCTAAATCATCAGCAGCGGCTGTCAAAGCCCCGTAACGCACCCCAATAGATCCTGCGGGGATAGAAGGGAAAACATGAACCCCTAACACAGCCGAGACGTTTTCCATCGCCCCATCTTTCATCATCCAGCTTGCGCCTTGAGCAATTTCCTCGGCTGGCTGAAATAAAAACCGCACTTTCCCACCCAACTCTTCTGCCACTTGGGACAGAACCATCGCTGTTCCTAACCCCACGGTGGTATGGACATCATGACCACAAGCGTGCATAATTCCCTCTGCACGAGAGGCATATTCCAAATTAGTGCCCTCTTGAATTGGCAAGGCATCCATATCTGTGCGAATTGCCAATAAACGCTCATTTTGGCCCGTGCCTTGCAATTCCCCAATTACGCCCGTTTTGCCAACTCCTTCTTGTACGTGCAGACCACTGGAAGATAAAACACCAGCCACGAAAGCTGCTGTTTGGTACTCCTGACCGCTTAGTTCTGGGTGAGAGTGAATGTGGCGACGAATTTCAATTAAGCGGGGTGCTAGTTTTGTTGCTAAGTCTTTAATCCGGGTAAGCATCGATTCAATTAATCCCTAGGCTTTTTTCCCATGATAAAGAACTGTTAACAAACAAAATGCTCTTTGCCAATAAGGATAGGTCAAGGAAGTAGGGGAAGAAGTAAGGAAGCAGGGAGCAGGGAGCAGGGAGCAGGGAGCAAGGGAGATGAATTTTCCCCTCTGCCCCCTGCACCCCGCCCCTCTGCCTCTTTTCAATGCCCCACGCCCTAGTTTATTTTGTATAGCAGATTGTGCCTGGAGTATTTTCGGGTTGAAACTCGTTACATTCTCTGGGATTTTGACGCTCTAATGACCAGCCATAAGGCTTGTCAGAAGTGACGACACCATTAGCCTGAGTTGTTAGCCGGAAGTTAGCCCCCCGAAAATTGGTAAACTGCAATTTCGCATCTTTTAAGTTTGCTGCTTCCAAATTAGCGCTGATGAAACCGGCATAAGACAGATCGGCATTTTCCAGAGATGCTGATTTCAAATTTGCACCTGTTAAAGAAGCACCACTGAGATTAACCGAATTTAAAACCGCACCTTCTAAATTTGCACCAGTAAGATCGGCATTCGTGAGATTAGCTTGAGATAATGTAGCACCACTCAAGTCAGCACCTCGCAAATTTACTCCAGTTAGATTCAGTTGAGTTAGGTCAGCACCACTCAAATTACACCGGGGACAGGCATTTGTTGCCTTCAACTGATCCAAATCTAGCTGATTTAATCCAAGGGCTTGCTCTGCAAACCCGAAACAAGCTAACAGTGCGACGGTAGCGACAATCTTGAGTTTCATATTTTTTACAGATATCCACAAAAATGGTAGGTGACGCATATTGCGTACTGCCATACTTACATATACCGCCTCTCTAAGGAAGAACAGGGATGAAGCATTGATTAAGAAGCTGTAAAAATACTATAAATTCTAATGGTAAGACTACCCAAACTGAAATCTAGGCTATAGAATCGAGTCGTAAGGAACTATACCGAATCTCTTATAGACTACCATATATGTGATCCCCCTAGCTCGATGAAAAACACGACTAGGGGGATCTTGTTTTTGCTCAAGGTCATCTCCAGATCGTTTACCAAGTTTGAAGGGTGCGGTTTCAAGATTGATGCGTTACTGTTGACCACAGATGGCAGCTAATGCAAGGCTATAAGAGTAGATTAGACTATCAGATACCGCTCATGGCAGCGTACCCATTTATTGAAGCTACTCCAGAATCACTACCATTGCCCTATTCTTTTATCTCAGAAAATTAATTATTTTTGTTATTTAAAAATTAGCTGACGGACAGTAAATAAGGCTGAATAAAGGTTTAATTTTTAATTTTTAATTTGGCTTGGTTATTTGTACAAAAATTATTAATTTACCTGAAAAAGCTTAAACAAGATGCCAGCATTTCAGAAATTTGATTGCTATATTAGATTAAATAACTATTCTGGCAAGGATTGAAAAGCTGTGAGGGATGATTTACAAGGCTTGGAGATTAGTCAGTATGAACTACAAAACCTGACTAGTTTACCTGTCAATAATCAACTTTTAATCATTACAAATCCTCTAAAAAAATTAGCAAGGCTATACATCCAAAAACTTAAAAGTTCTGAAGGCGCAACTGTAATTTTTATTGGATTTGCTACATTTGTTTTTGGTTATCTTTTATTTGATATACTTATAAAATTATTTGTAGCATGGATAATAATCCCATCCTGGGTATTATTAATTATCTTAGGGCTGTGGGTTAGCGGTTTGACACAGATTATTTTATATTTAGTATGGAAAAGCAAAAGCAAAATTGTCAAACTTAATATGACAAATTCTCTGCAAATCCTGTTAAGCGATGTTGAAAGATATAATACTGTTATTAGAGCTATTGATATCAATGATCAGATAGAAGAAGCTGGTAATCCAGAAGTGCTTATAAAGGAAAGAGCGAGTGTGATCGAAGCGTTAAAACTCACTAAATCGGATTTAGTTCGCGCTTTGAAGACAGAAAGGATTTTGAGAGAGAATAAGAGCTTTATCCTCAGTAATACAGAGCTATTTGTCAACAATTTAGCAACTTTAACAGCCATGCAAGTAAATGAACAGGCTACTGAGCATGGAAGATTACTCAATGAAGCATTACAGATTGCATTAGATGTGCAACACGAAATGAAAAGATTACAGACTCAGTGTTAAAACTGATACTTATGCAATGTGTGTAAAAGACGTGAGTTGGAGAGAGCGTAGATGCTCCCTAGTAAGCCCGTAGACGTTGCTGGGTGGATTGGCTTCCACTTTACTCGTCAGATATTCTCAATGGCTTTTTCCATAATCCTTCCCACGGTTGCGATCCCCGGTCTAACATAAAGAATATTCGTAAAGCGATCGCTTATCCACATGGACTGGAAAGAAGTCAGAGGCAACTGGGTAATCATTCCCCGAAATCCCACAGGTATCATCCATTTTTTAGGAGGTGCATTTGTCGCCACTGCACCGCACATCACTTATCGCTGGTTACTTGAGCAACTGGCAAGTAAAGGTTATGTTGTAATTGCTACGCCTTTTGTCAACACCTTGGATCATACTGCGATCGCAAAATCTGTGCTACTAAACTTTGATCGCACCCTCGAACGCCTACACGATTCTGGGGCATTACGCAAGCTTTACTACCCCATCTACGGCATTGGGCACAGTATGGGCTGTAAACTTCACTTGCTGATTGGTAGTCTCTTTAAAGTAGAACGCGCAGGCAACATTTTAATATCCTTCAACAACTACGCTGCTAAAGAAGCTATCCCCTTAGTAGAACAATTTAATTCTACTTTGAAAATCGAGTTTACCCCCTCACCATTAGAAACCAACCAGCTTGTCCAAGAGCGTTATAACATCAGGCGCAATTTATTACTAAAGTTTAGCAATGACACCATTGACCAATCCGCAGCTTTAACCAAAATCTTACAAGAGCGCTTTGATGAGATGGTGACAACACAAACGTTACCAGGAACTCACACAACACCTCTAGGTCAAGACATTAAATGGCAAACTGGAACATCTTTCACCCCCTTTGATGCTTTAGGGCAATGGTTCAAACAAGAAGCATACCGCGACTTGAACCAGCTAAAAAATACCATCCTCTTGTGGATGAACCCTGTTGCACCCCCATAATGTTTTATGACTCTTAAAAAATCCTGAATTCGACGAAAAAATAAAAATGAGTTAGTAGTATTTATTTGTTAAGGCTACTAACTCATTAGCCCATATTCTCTTTTTATTATCTATTTTTACAAAAATTTATTAATTAGTATTTACTAAAACTTTCTATGTTTCAAATATTAATAATTGATGATGATTATTCCATAAAAACACTTCTGAAAAGGATGTTGGAAAAACAGGGTTATGAGGTAGTTACTGCCAGTAGCGGTGAGGAAGGCATAGAAAAGGCACTGGCTTACCGTCCAGCACTAATTATTTGTGATTGGATCATGCCTGGGTTGACTGGTCTAGAAGTCTGCCACCACATTAAGACAGATCCTAAATTTTATACCACATTTTTTATTTTATTAACATCTTTAGATTCCGTTGCCGATTGCGTCAAAGGTCTAGATGCTGGTGCTGATGATTTTATCTCTAAACCTATCGAGCATAACGAATTGCAAGCACGGGTAAGAGCTGGATTACGTCTGCATCAGTTGAGTAGAGATTTGCAGGCTCAAAAGTTGCTCTTAGAATCAGAAATGTCAGAAGCCGCAGAATATGTGCGATCGCTACTGCCTTTTCCCATGACTGAACCCTTCAATATAAATTTCCGATTCATTCCTTCACGGCAACTCGGCGGTGACTGTTTTGATTATTATTGGCTCGATGATAATTATTTGGCAATTTACTTACTTGATACTGCCGGACATGGACTCAAAGCTACTCTTCCCTCTATTTCAGTGCTGAACTTGCTGCGTTCCCGTGCGCTCAAAGGCCTAAATTATTATCAACCTAGCGATGTGTTGAAGGCTTTGAATGATACCTTTCAGATGAATTATCAAAATGACAAATACTTTACGATTTGGTACGGAGTTTACAACCTAACCAACCGCCAGTTAGTTTATGCTAGCGCAGGTCATCCACCAGCAATTTTAATAACTGGTATATCTCCAAGAAAATCTGAAGTTAAACTCTTGAAAACTCCCGGTATGCCAGTTGGGATGTTTCCAGAAGCAAAATATGTTGATGGATTTTGCAATATTGAAGAATTTAGTACTCTTTATATTTTTAGTGATGGTGCTTATGAAATCACTAAATCAGATGGCACACTTTGGAGTTTGGATGCTTTTATTCAGCTACTTGTTAGCTTACAACATCCTGTTGATTGCCAACTTGATCACATACTGAGTTATTTAATAGCTCTGAACTCCAAAGATGCTTTTGATGATGATTTATCTATTTTGCAAATGAACTTTGATTAATTAAGTCTTTGAGACTAATACCTGATTAAATGCCTCTTGGCTAGGAAATATTTCAAATACTTTATCCATATTAGTTAGTTCAAATAATATCCTGACTTGTTCATTAATTGAGCAGAGAAAAAGCTGACTATCCGCGGCCCGTAAAGTTTTGAAAGCTAATACTAAAGCTCCCAAACCTGAACTATCCATAAATGTAACATCTTGAAAATCAACTAACACAATTTTTGTACCATCTTCTAAAGTTTCAGTAATATTTTGTCGGAGGTTTTGTGAAGTTGTGGCATTTAAATTACCACTGAGCTTAATAACTTTTACTTGTTCTTTCATAATTATGTCACACTGAATTTTTGTAAAAAATGCTCTGATTTTGCTATTATATACCCATACTATAAAATTTAAAAATGCTTACAAGGAAAAATCATAGTTTATTACTAAGTAATTATTGATAATTAATATCAAAGGAAATAAAAATAAACAATAAATATTTTGTGTTAGTGTTTATTCTATTATTTAACTAAAAATTACATAATTACTAGTAATTAGCAAAGTAAAAATAACCAAAATTTTCAAAGATTAAATATTGAGTTCTATACAAGCAAAAGTTCCAGCCTTTCATATTATTTGTAAAACTGAAATTCGTTCAATAAGCATTATTGGCGGGTGAAAAGTTTTAATATCAAGCAATTGTAAAAAAGTGAGCTTTAGGGGCGTTAGAGGAAAGCAAAAAATTGCCTCCTAACTCCCTCAAACAGGACTTACTTTTGCTCGATAAAGTAGCTTATCACCTTGAAGGTAGCCAGTGTAGCGCACCTTCACTATTGCTCCAGGTTGTGAAGTTCCCTCCATTAATTGGTGTAGTTGGGGATCATAAGGTAATTCTGCTCCCACGGGTGCGATCGCTTCCACTCCCCACGCTTGTAAAAGCTTTTCTAAGGGTTTTTGCACCAACGGTACTATTTTGACTGCTGCTAGCTGAGGATTCTCCTGTGCTTTCTGTGCTGCTGTTGGCCATTGCAATAATAAAGACTCCAGCAATTGCAAACTCGACTGCTGGAGTTCTTGTAGTACTATCTCTCGCTGCTGTTCTATTTGTTGCTGCGATCGCTGGTACTCTTTTCTTAAATCTGTAATTTCTTCTAATAATTTCTGAGTGGGCGGCGCTTTCTCTTTTAAGAACTCTACAGTTGAAAAAGTTGCGATTAATTCATTCAATGAAATTTGTAGCACTGGCGATAGCTTGAGCAGTACATCTAGGCGCATCTGCTCTAGCTTGCCTTGGCGTAACCGCAAAAGTTGACGCTCTGATACGCCAGCAACGCGACTCAGTGCTTTAAAACTAGAAATACCCGCCTGTTGCATTAAATCTTGCAACTTTTGGGAATTGGGCATTGGGCATTGGGAATTAGGCATTGGGAATTGGGAATTGGAAATTGGGAATTGGGCATTGGGAATTGGTGATTAAGTTTATTCACTATTCGCTATTCCCTATGCCCCATCCCTATTCTTCCAGTAAACTTCTCAACATCCAAGCTGTCTTTTCGTGTACTTGCATCCGCTGAGTTAATAAATCGGCGGTGGGTTCGTCGTTAACTTCCTCTAGCACAGGGAAAATAGACCGTGCAGTTCGGACTACGGCTTCTTGTCCTTCCACTAGTAAACCGATCATTTCCACAGCTTTAGGAACCCCGGGAGTTTCTGGAATCGAACTCAGTTTGGCATATTCGCTGTAGGTTCCCGGTGCGGGATAGCCAAGCGCTCTAATTCTCTCGGCTATTAAATCAACTGCTAAAGCTAATTCTGTATACTGGGTTTCAAACATCAAATGCAATGTTTGGAACATCGGCCCCGTAACATTCCAATGGAAGTTATGAGTCTTCAGATAAAGTGTATAAGTATCAGCCAACAGCCGAGATAAACCCTCGGCAATTTTAGCCCTACTCACCTCGTCAATGCCTATATTTACATTATTGACTGTTACTTTCGATGACATAATTTTCTCCTAATTAGGTTATATGTAATTGGGGATTGGGCATTGGGCATTAGTCAGGAGTTAGCAATTACTATTCTCCCCCTGCTCCCCCTGCCTCCCCTGCTCCTTACTCCCTACTCTCATTCTCTATGCCAAGTGCATCTTTAAGACACTGCGGGGTGCTTTACGGACTCTGGCTAATACGGTTTCTTTGCCTAAACGCTGGCAAGCCTCATACCGATGGCAACCAGAAAAGCCATAATATTGTCCATCTACTTCTAGGACATCAATAGGTTCCTGCTGCCCAATCTCCGCAATCGATTCCATTAAGGCTTGTACTTTATTGGGATCGTTTGCACGGGGCAATGGCCGTTTTATTTGATTTAATGGAATTTCTTGGACTCTAACCATAAGGAGTTTATCCAACTAGTTCTGTTTTGTGTCTCTAAATAAATCATAGTCGTTATGACTTTGTTTAGCAACTAGTATTTGGGGCAAAACTGGTAATGGTATCATTGGAGCACTCATGCGACAAAAAAACCGCGCTACAAAGCAATTAGAAAATCAGCTCCAACACCACATTAAGGGGCAAAAGACGCTCGAATACTTGCTAACGCTTCTCTCCGAGACGCTTCGCGAACGCTATCAGGTAGCCATGAAATTTTCGTTTTGGCGTTTTTCCCACACTGTGCTGGCCGCATTTTGTCTATTGGGACTGAGTGCTGCATCAGGGCCTGAGAGTAACATCCAGGATATGGAGTTGAAAATTGGGATTGTGCAGCGATTTGGCTCACAACCTACAGCCAAGCTGCAACTCGAACCCACAAAAGGCGATCGCTTAAAGCTAAAATTTAAAGCGGGCAACAAGCAACAAACCCTAGTTACCAAGAACCCTGTAAAACTGGAAACAGTCATACAGGCTTTACCTCAGCCAACGGTTGAGGAAGTGGTAGTTTTGGGCACATTTCGCACCTTTGAAACTGCGGAAGACAGTGCTAATAAATGGCGTTCTCAGGGAATAGAAGTGGAAATAGCCCAGCCAGAACGCTGGCAGGTTTGGGCAAAACGAGATGTTTATAGCACTCCTTTACTGCGACGCTTACTGTTGCAAAACATCCAAGCTTCTACCAATGAAAAAGTATATCTTGATACTAAAATTTTAAAACAAGTGCCGCGAGTTAGTTGGGTGGTGGATGATAACCGCTATAGCCCGAATGATTTGGAAATTAGCACTGATAAAAACTTGATTCGGGTGAATAAAAGCGAAAAACCAGAGACTGCTCGTCTTTATGCCGGGCGACTGAATTTGCAGCCAAACGCTTACGGCACATACACTTTAGTTAACCAAGTACCTTTAGAAACTTATTTGCGTGGGGTTGTGCCTTACGAAATAGGTACAGATGCACCAACAGCGGCGCTTGAAGCCCAAGCAATTCTCGCTCGGACTTATGCTTTAAGAAATTTACGCAGGTTCGCCGCAGATAATTATCAATTGTGTGCTGATACTCACTGTCAAGTTTATTATGGGCTGAATGGAGCGGCTGCTAAAACAGACCGAGCGATCGCCTCAACCAGGGGTAAGGTAGTAACCTATAAAAACGAACTAGTAGATGCCCTTTATTCTTCCACCACTGGCGGCGTTACTGCTTCCTTCAGCGATGTCTGGAATGGCGATGATCGTCCCTATCTGCGCCCTGTACTGGATGCTGCAACTAATTTTTGGAATTTGTCTAAGCAGAGTTTAGCAGATGAAAAGAATTTCCAAAAATTTATTAATATGCAACAAGGATTTAATGAAAGCAAGTGGGATATGTTTCGTTGGCACAAGGAAACCTCTTTAGAGGATATTACCAAGGACTTGCAGAAATTTTTGCAGGTGAAAAACAGTCCCCATGCCAAATTTAAGACAATTCAGGCTATGGCAGTAGTGAAGCGAAGCCAGAGTGGACGCATCCTTGAACTTGCCGTTAAAACTGATAACAGTACCTTTGTTCTCCAGAAAGACGAAGTTCGCAGTGCCTTTGCTGCTCCCAGAAGTACGTTATTTTACATAGAACCCCTGAACAAAGGAAAACCTGAAATGTGGGGATACGCCTTTATTGGTGGTGGATTAGGACACGGAGTCGGCTTGAGTCAAACTGGCGCTCAAAATTTAGCTAAATTAGGTTGGTCAAGTCCAAAAATTCTCCAATTCTACTATCCTGGTACTCAGATCCAGACTCTCAGCAAAGAGACTAAACTTTGAGATAATCAATATTTAAGGTGTATCTATTTTCAGTTAAGAATCGGGAGTCAACAAAAAGCCAAGGGGAGGCAGCGCGGTCTTCTTCCAACGCAAAATAGCCTGTCTGTAAGAAGCTGGTGTGTTTTCCTGCTGCCACGACCCTCGCAGTGGGGAAACTCCATGATCAAAAAATCAAGCAGGAACACAAAATTTCCTGTGTTCTTGCTCAACATAAAATTAGGCTTTTTGTCAAAGTCGCTTTATAGACACTGCATTGAAAGGGCATTGACACTATATGCGGTGCTTCTATTTTTTCAACGTTAGTAACTCTTGCAAGAGATTTATTGTTGAGGGACTTAACTCTTAGTAGAGTTCTTCTTCTTTATGAGTTTCGATTGTCAGGTCAGAGGTAGGGTAAGCGACACAGGTCAGTACATATCCAGCTTCTATTTGATCGTCATCTAAGAATGACTGGTCACCCTGATCAACAGTACCCTTTACGAGTTTACCTGCACAGGTCGAGCAAGCACCAGCGCGGCAAGAATAGGGTAGGTCAAGACCAGCTTCTTCGGCAGCGTCTAGAATATAAGTATCGTCATCAACGTCAAGGGTTGTGTTCAGTCCTTCGGCCTCGTTGATTAGCGTTACTTTATAACTTGGCATTGAGTAATCCTCTCTTTTGCAAACGGTAGTATAAGTTATCTTTAGGCAAAGGTTACGGCTATTCTGTGGGATTAGCCGTTGGTTCAAATTTGCTTCAATTCTGATACTACGAGAAAAATTAAATTATGTAACTGGAAATTGAACCCGATTAGTAATGAAATTTAGTTACTTAATCCCGATAAGTTTTATTTATATTATTTACTGCCCTAGTAGGGATGTAATTAGAAAAACTTATCTTAATAGATACAAAATATGAATAGTATTAATACCACCGATTTTTTGTAGCACTTACGTAGAAGAGATCGTGAACTTCCCTTAAAAATCATGGCTGCTTCATTCGCTCAAGTAGAGATTTTCTCAATATTATGAGCGAGAAATAAGCTTTGAGTTAGTAATCTAAAAAACACCGTAGCAACTCCGTGAATTTAAGTGCAACCGCCATCTAACCAATCTGAAAAACTGGTTGCTAATTATACAGCCATGATTGTGAACGCCTCCATGCTTTCGTGATTATAGTTTTGAAAACACGCCCTAGTACGAATGTTGTAGAGTCTAAACTGGTGAAGTCATTCGATTCCCCATAAAGAGAGAATTTCACCACTTGAAGCGTGAAAGAATCAAAAACAGAACTAGTCAGGATCATGTATAATTCAGAAGCAGCTTTGGAAAAAGCAAGAGTGCGTGTAGGTTTGGTGGGTACTGGGTATGCGGCAAAGTTTCGAGCTAAGGCATTGCTTGATAATGAGCGATCGCGATCGCAGTTAATAGCAGCTGTTGGTCATACCGCAGAAAAAACAGAAACCTTTGCCAAAGAGTACGAGATTGAGGCGTTGAGTTCTTGGCAAGAGCTAGTAGAGCGGCAAGATATAGACCTAGTCGTGATTTGCACTATTAATCGAGATCATGGTGCGATCGCTCGTGCAGCACTTAGCAACGGCAAAGATGTGATTGTAGAGTATCCTCTTTCGTTGGATGTAGTCGAAGCTGAAGAATTGATTGCCTTAGCCAAAGCACAACAAAAACTCCTGCACGTTGAACACCTAGAACTTTTGGGTGGTTTGCATCAAGCCTTGAAGCAAAACTTAGCCAAAATTGGTGAAGTGTTTTATGTTCGTTACAGCACCATCAATCCCCAGCATCCTGCACCCCGCAAATGGACTTATAACCACGATTTATTCGGTTTTCCTTTAATTGGCGCTTTGTCTCGCATACATCGTCTTACAGATTTATTTGGTAAAGTATTTACAGTTAACTGTCACCAGCGATATGGGCAAATAGAACCAGAATACTACCAAAGCTGTTTCTGCACTAGTGAACTCTCCTTTGACAGTGGGCTTTTAGCTCAAGTAGTCTACGGCAAAGGTGAAAGTATTTGGCAATCAGAACGCAAGTTTGAAGTTCACGGAGAAAAAGGTGGTTTAATTTTTGATGGTGACACAGGAATTTTCATCCAGCCAGGGGAAACAACACCTATAGAAGTTGGCCCTCGCCGGGGTTTGTTCGCCAAAGACACGAGTATGGTGTTAGACCATCTTTTTGATGGTACTCCTTTATACGTTACCCCAGAGGAAAGCTTGTATACCCTAAAGGTTGCTGAAGCTGCACAAAGAGCTGCAAAGACAGGGTTAACTATGTTTATGAAAAATATCTAGATAAAAGTTAATGAAAACCGAACTAATTGTTATTTTATCCCAACGAGAATTAGACAAAATGCGGCAAGCTGGACGTTTAGCAGCTAAACTTCTCCAGCATCTCGAACCGTTTGTGAAGCCAGGGGTTAGCACTCTTGAATTAAATGATGAAGCCGAACGTTGGACGCAAGCGCATGGAGCGAAAAGCGCACCCCTTGGCTATAAGGGCTATCCTAAATCGATTTGCACCAGTGTAAATGAGGTAATTTGTCATGGCATTCCCAATGCCAAGCAAATCCTTAAGGAAGGTGACATCATTAATATTGATGTAACGCCGATTCTTGAAGGTTATCACGGCGATACATCTAAGACATTCTTTGTCGGTACCCCTTCGCCAAAAACGAGAAAGCTGGTAGAGGTAACAGAAGAGTGTTTGCGCTTGGGTATTGCTGAAGTTAAACCTGGGGCACGTATTGGAGATATTGGTGCAGCTATTCAAGAGTATGCTGAAGGGCAAGGCTTTTCTGTAGTGCGAGATTTTGTTGGACACGGTATTAGTAATATTTTCCATACTGCGCCGGATGTTCCCCACTATGGCACACGCGGTAAGGGCAAGCGCCTCAGACCAGGAATGGTTTTTACTATTGAGCCAATGATTAACGAAGGCACTTACGAAGTTGAGGTTCTGGCTGATAAGTGGACTGCTGTAACGCGCGATCGCAAGCTTTCTGCTCAATGTGAGCATACCTTAGCTGTAACTGAAGATGGCGTTGAAATTCTCACTCTACCAGAAGGCAAAAATTACTGGGCTGTATAATAACAAGAAGGCTCATCTATACCTGAACCTAACACCCTTCAAATTGCTTGAAGCTTTGTAAGAACTACTATTATGGCTTTTTGGGTAAACCCCTGAAATACTGTGAATTTCGGGTGGTGTTGGGTTAAAAAAGAAACATGAAAATTATCAGACCCATCACTAATTGGTTAGAAACTCGTGCTTGTGCCCCTGCATACGGCGGTTGGGTACTAGCAGCTACGGCTATTTGTTTTTTTGGAGCAGGTATCAATACGATGGCTGGTTGGCTGTACGCCATTAGCGGCATTAGTTTTGCCCTTTTGGGTGTAGCAGCCATCTTACCGCCGCGATCGCTCACAGGTCTATCGATCACCCGTCGTCCCATGCAACCTGTGTCAGCCGGTGATGATCTAACTGTGGAATTAGAAATCCGCAATCAGACACAGCAGCCTGTAAGCTTATTGCAAATCGAAGATATATTACCCTTCGTCTTAGGTAAACCAGTACAAAAGGCAATCGAAACAATTCCTAGCCAAGGTAGTTACCGTTGGATATATTACCACCCTACCCAGCGCCGGGGCGTTTATCGTTGGCATACAGTCGAACTAGGTTCTGGTGCGCCTTTGGGGTTGTTTTGGTGTCGCCGTCAGCGTGATTGTGCTGCTACAGCGATCGTCTATCCTACAGTGTTACCCTTGGCTACCTGCCCCCTAGTAGACGAAATGGGACAAGAAGAGAGCAAAAGGGGCGATCCTCGTGGTAGACCCTTGCAGACAGCGACAACGGGATTGGTGCGATCGCTCCGTCCTTATCGTCTAGGAGATCCTACTCGTCTGATTCACTGGCGGACTAGCGCCCGCTATGGAGAATTAAGGGTGCGGGAGTTAGAAATGGTGACAGGTGGACAAGAGATAGTTATTGCTCTTGACAGCGCTAGTAATTGGGAAGAAGAAAACTTTGAACAAGCAGTAATTGCCGCAGCATCACTGTACTTTTATGCACAGCAACAGCAATTACAGGTGCAACTATGGACAGCATTGACAGATTTAATCAAAGGCGATGCCTATGTTTTAGAAACCTTAGCAGCAACTACAGCCCTAGAAGATGCTAGTTCAGTAGTTCCTAAAAACTATCCTTTAATTTGGCTGACTCAAAACCCCCTGAGTGTTGCTACTCTTCCTCAAGGCAGTCGCTGGGTTTTGTGGTCAAATATTTTCTCACCAGGAGAACAAGAGGTAATCAATTGGGAACGCCCTGGTATAGTTTTGCAAAGCGATCGCCCACTGCAACCCCAACTCCAAAAAACATTACATTTAACGTGAGTTCGACAAGTCTTATTTGACCTCTCCCCCAACCCCTCTCCGTGTCGGAGAGGGAGAAGTTCATTGAACTCACGTTACCCACGCCCCATGCCCCATTCAAGTTAAGCTTCTGTGATTTCTTAGCTTTTGTCTGATCCCATCACACCGGATATATCAGCCTTTGAGCAAAGGTAAAACAATTTGGACGGGTAAGGTTGGGGAAATTCACCCAGTAATCCCCACATGAGGCTGAGGTACAATGCAAAGAAATATTTAAATTATGAGCGACCGATCCACATGATCACATCAGAACATAACACAAAATCCAGCGATAAGAGTCTAGAGGCAATGCGGCATTTTTCCGAACAATACGCCAAGCGGACTGGAACATACTTCTGTTCTGAACCTTCAGTTACCGCAGTTGTGATTGAAGGACTAGCCAAACATAAAGATGAACTAGGTGCGCCTTTATGTCCCTGTCGCCATTACGAAGATAAAGAAGCTGAAGTTCATGCCACGTATTGGAACTGTCCCTGTGTGCCAATGAGAGAACGTAAAGAGTGTCATTGCATGTTGTTCCTCACCCCTGACAACGAGTTTGCTGGAGAAAAACAAGACATTTCTCTCGAAACTATTAAAGAAGTACGAGACAGCATGGGATGAGCGAAATCATCCCCCAAGAGTTTTGGCAAGGTGTAGAACAGTTCAATTCTGGTCAGTTCTACGCCTGCCATGACACTTTAGAGGCTTTGTGGATTGAAGCTGGCGAACCGGAAAAAAGCTTTTATCAAGGTATTCTCCAAATTTCTGTGGCGCTGTATCATTTGGAAAATCGGAACTGGCGAGGTGCAGTAATTCTACTTGGAGAAGGCGGTAATCGCTTACGCCGTTACCCATCTAGTTACGGCGGCGTTGACGTAGATGAGCTATTGAGTCAGAGCGCAGCATTGTTGGCGACATTACAACAACTAGGACCAGATAAGATTACATCTGGTGATCTGGGTGAAAATCAAGTTTTATCTTTGCCCAAAATTGTGCTGTCTACTGATTAAACATCTGGTAAATTAATTATGCGTTGTCCGAAATCCTTGGTGGGCACAATTTATGTAGACGCAAAGCGGCTTCTGGCAGGGTATTGTGCCTAACTCATTTTCACTTAAATGCCAATTTCCTGAAACCTTGAGTTTGGGGGTAGCGTCACTATTTCAGCCAGTAGTTATCGTAAATCACTCCAGATTATATATTTCATATCTGGATAAAGTACTTGAGATAATTAGAATGCAAGCTGAAATCCTGAATCCCCAATTGCTATGATGCCCTGCTATCAATTGCCCATATCCCAGATGCGTCGCTTTGGATTAGCTTTAATGCTGCCAGCTGCACTCTTTGGCACTTTTGCCTTCCCTACCCAAGTGCAAACCGCTACTGCACAAACATCTGGAGAAAACCGCCCTCTTACCATCCGCGCTGATGTGCAAGAATATGACGCCAAAAATCAAGTAATCACAGCTCGCGGTAACGTGCAAATGTTGTATCCTTCTCGCCAGCTTCAGGCAACATCTGCCCAAGCACAGTATTTTAGTAAGGAACGCCGAATTGATTTCAGTGGCAACGTCTATATTTTGCAACAGGGCGGTAACAGTATACGGGCTGAGAAGGTAACGTATTTAATTGATGAAGGGCGATTTGTTGCCTTACCCCAATCCAACCGTCAGGTAGAGTCCATCTACATGGTCGAGGAATCAGATAATGGTGGACAATCGGCGACACCTGCCCCACAGACTCCACCTTTGAGGCGTTCTAATTAGCATCTCCCATCAAGAAAGGGCACGAACAATGAAAATTGTTTTAGAGAATATTCACAAATCTTACGGCAAGCGAGTAATTGTCAATCGTGTCAATCTTTCTGTTGCTCAGGGCGAAATCGTTGGTTTACTAGGCCCCAATGGAGCTGGTAAAACAACGACATTTTATATTGCCACAGGTTTAGAAAAGCCCAACCAAGGAAAAGTTTGGTTGGGTAATGTGGACGTTACAGGAATGCCAATGCACAAAAGGGCACGACTGGGTATTGGCTATTTAGCACAAGAACCAAGCGTTTTCCGCCAACTCTCGGTACAGGATAATATTCTATTAGTGCTAGAGCAAACGAATGTGCCACGATGGGAGTGGTCAAGGCGACTCACAACTTTACTGCGGGAGTTTCGGTTGGAAAAATTAGCTAATAGCAAAGGAATTCAACTTTCTGGTGGTGAGCGACGACGGACGGAATTAGCAAGGTCTTTAGCGGCTGGACAAGAAGGGCCAAAATTTTTACTTTTGGATGAACCATTTGCGGGAGTTGATCCGATCGCAGTCTCAGAAATTCAGCAAATTGTCGCCCAACTGCGCGATCGCGGCATGGGAATCTTAATTACAGATCATAATGTCCGCGAAACCCTAGCCATCACCGATCGCGCCTACATCATGCGCGAGGGACAAATTCTCGCTTTTGGCGGTGCTGACGAACTCTACAGTAATCCCCTTGTGCGGCAATATTATTTAGGGGATAATTTCCAAGTCTAAATTCACAATTTTTTAGTTCATAATTTTAAAGGCTATTGTTCATCTTTAAACATGAATTTATTAGTTAATTTCCAGCTATTTAAAATCAAATTTTAATTACAGTAGATATACTTTTCTTCGCCAGGGTTACTAATATTTGAATTTTCAAATTGCTTATGATATCAAAGAAGTTTGCGTCTTTCTACAGCCTCCATTCGCTGCTGCCTTTTACGATCATGGATCGCTATCTTGCCAGCGAATTGTTAGCGCCGTTTTTCTTTGGTGTCGGAGCTTTTTCATCAATTGGTGTCACCATTGATGCTGTATTTGATTTAGTCAGAAAAATCGTAGAATCTGGGCTACCTATAGACATTGCCATTCAGGTTTTTTTGTTAAAGTTTCCCAACTTTATTGTTTTAGCCTTTCCCATGTCTACGCTGCTGGCGACTTTGATGACATACAGTCGTCTTTCTAGCGAGAGCGAACTAATTGCCCTGCGAGGCTGTGGGGTGAGTGTCTATCGCATGGTGCTAACTGCTGTGATGTTGAGTCTTGTGGTTACAGGAATGACATTTGTGTTTAACGAACAAATTGCACCAGCAGCAAATTACCAAGCGGCGATGACTTTAGAAAAAGCCCTCAAATCAGACAAGCCAACTTTCAAACAGCAAAATATTTTCTATCCTGAGTATCAGGATGTTACACAGAAGGATGGCTCTAAGAATAGGATATTGACACGCTTATTTTACGCCGACCAATTTGATGGTAAACGGATGTCAGGTTTGACGATTATAGATCGTTCAACAAAAAATCTGAATCAAATTGTGGTATCAGAATCTGCCCAGTGGAATGCTTCTCAAAATGTCTGGGATTTTTACAATGGAACCATCTATTTTGTCGCTGCTGATCGCTCTTATCGTAACATCGTCAGATTTGAACACCAGCAACTACAACTACCGCGCACGCCGTTAAGTCTGGCAGAAAAAAGCCGCGACTATGGTGAGATGAATATCGCCGAATCACTAGATCAACTAGAAGTAGAATATCTTGGTGGCGATCGCGCAAAAATTCGTAAACTCCAAGTACGGATTCAACAGAAAATCTCCCTACCCTTTGTATGTGTAGTTTTTGGCTTGGTAGGTGCAGTGATGGGAAGCATACCCCAGCGAACTGGGAGAGGAACCAGCTTTGGGATTAGTGTTATTGTTATTTTTTCGTATTACTTAATTTTCTTTATTAGCGGTGCGATCGCGCAAGCAGGTGTCCTCTCTCCCTTTATGGGGGCTTGGTTGCCCAACTTTGTTTTTTTAGGAATAGGTCTATTCTTATTGATGCGAGTTGCTAAACGTTAAGGAGAAAGAAGGCAGGATGAATCCCCCAGAAAAAATTTAGTTCTGCCTTTTTGCCCCCTTTCTCTTCATCCTTACACTTCAATTAGGGATGATAATTTCGACATTCCGGTGCATCTGGGTTTTCCTTACAGTATTCTTCAAAAGAGACTTTGGCTGATACCATCCCCTCAGCTTTTTGATGAGCTGCTTCTGCTTGAAGTTCTTCTACCTCATCCCAGGCGGCTGCACAGGCTTTAGAATAAGCACCTTGTTCGGTGCAAATAGACCGAGACTGCTCAATGGCTTTTTGAATTCTTTCCTCCAGCAGTAGGGCTTTTGGCGCTTCCACAAAGTCGCTTTTGGTCAAAATATCGGTAATCGAGATGATGCCCAATAGCTTACCTTGAATTACAGGTGCTCGATGAATACCAGTGTTAGCAAATAACCGCGCTACATATTCCACACCCAAATCAGGATTTACGACAATGCAAGGCTTGCTCATAATTTCGTAAACCCACACTTGCTTTGGATCTTTACCGTAGGCTGTTACCTTATAAACAATATCTGTTTCTGTGACAATGCCATAGGCATCATTGTCATGGCGAATATCTACAACTAGCGCCCGTAGTTTTTTTTCTTTCATCAGCCCCACTGCTTCAGCAACAGTCGCCGAACCACGAATGGTAACTACGTTTTTAGTCATGATATCTTCAGCTTTCATCATTGCTGTAGTCTCCTGGTTAATAGTACGGTGCAGCACAGCGCCCTCAAAGGCGTATGTATCGAAGCATTGCAGCGCACGGTTTGCTAACTAGAAAGTAAAAAAGTTGAACTTTTGTCTTGCCACAACAATAAATTAGACCAGTTGTCAACTCCTGATGTTATCCAATGTGACCGATACCCAAAAAATAATCATAAATTATCATAACTTTCTAGAAAATCTCCTCAACGAAGAGGACAGGAGACAGGTGGTTACTGAGCGTAGCCGAAGTCAAGCAGGGAGCAAGGGGGAGAACTCCATAAATAAATGTAGGGCTGCTAAAACCCTCGATTGCAGGGGAATTTCAGAATCTTTCTACCCTGCTCCCTTGCCTCTTTGGTCAAAGAACTCCAGCCGCTAAAAAGTAAATTTTTGACTAGTATATGTCTATTGGAAATGACTAATAACTCATAGAGAAGTTAGGATGAAAGTTAATATCCAACTTCAGTTAAAATACTTCCTGTTGGAAAAAGCAAAAGAATTAAACAGCAACGCCTTCAACTTGCGTCAAGTTTTACCGATTTCGAGTAAATTTCAATAACCAATCCCATGCCAAATCGTCATTATCCCCCCGCCTACTTACGCTATCTCAAAGCCAGGTTATGGAATCTAGGGCGACCTGGTTTTTGGGGCACTGCAATTTTTTTATCAGTAGTAGGGTTAACAACTTGGGAATACTGGTCAAACCCAAATATTTTCGTTTATAAGCAAAAAAACCAAGTCGCTTCACAAAACCCTGTTGATTCTTCACTGTCAGAAGAAAACAGAGCCATTGCAGCAGATATTGATAACCTGCCAGTTTTATTTAATGACTTTCAGCAACCAATTCCTTCAGGAACGGCAAATAACCCCAAGGAAAATACTGAAGGAAATAGCCAAAACTCATTAGAGGCTGTCATTAATAAACAAAAGCCTGCTACTGATACCAAATTAAATCCTGGTTTAGCTATTAATGGTGGAACCTCCCCAGCTGTGCAAAATCCTTTTGTTGTACAAACAGAAAATTTATTGCGGACTGGCATGCTTGATCGTAATAACCAGTTTTCAGGTCTTAAGACCTTAACTACGGCATCTGAACCAACAGGGGCAGAACAAACATCTTCTAGCCCAGGAAGTGGATTCGCTAATCAAACCAATAAGAATCAAAATTCTGTCTCCATTAGCCCTCTGCAAGCAGCACTCAACCAATCCACAAACCAGAAGTTTTCTACCTTCAATGGGACTGTAACTCAGACAAATGCCTTGGGTCGAGTCTCTGAACCAGGAACAACGTTAATGCCACCCATTAACAGCTTATCCAGTCAGAATTCTCTACCAAATGGTGGGTTAACTACTGGGACAGGCTACACGTCAACGGGTACGAACTTACAGCAAAATCCCTACAGTAATTTAAATAACGGTCAGGTATTGCCTAGTAATGGTTTAAATACTGGTACAGGTTATACATCAACGGGTACGAATTTACCACAAAATCCCTACAGTAATTTAAATAATGGTCAGGTAGTGCCTAATGTAGCACCATTAACGCCCCCAAATAATATTGCACCTTACTCTAGCCAGATTCCGAGTCAAAGTGTTGTCACTCCCACAAACCCTGTAGGATATGGAAATTATGGGTTGCAGCAACCAACGCAACCACCACAATCTAATTATGGAAATTATGGGTTGCAGCAACCAACGCAACCACCACAATCTAATTATGGAAATTATGGGTTGCAGCAACCAACACAATCTAATTCCTTATATCTTCGCCAGATTAGAGATAGGTATAGAGAATCGGGTCAAAGGTGAGTTTAAGGACTTGATTGAGTAAAGTCTAGCTAAGGTGATTGTGGGCTATTTGGAATAATCGGAACTTCTGGTGTTTCAGGTTGTTGCTGTTGTCGTTGTAAATATCTACTCAATACATAAGCCATATCTCCACGGGTAACGGGTCGTAATGGGGAAATATTACCTTGAGCATCTGTATTGAGAAATCCTTCAGTAGCTACTGTAGCGATCGCTTTTCTAGCCCAAGCTGGGATAGACTTTTCATCTGGGTATGAAGCCAGAATTTCATTAACAGCCTCATCGGGAAACTGAAATACACCGTAAGCCTGAGCGAAAATAGCAAGAGCTTCAGCCCTTGTCACTCTTTGGTTAGGGAAAAATTGATTGCCCCGATAGCCTTTCATGATGTCAGTTTTTAAGACTGTCTGTATATCATTAAATGCCCAATGAGAACGAGAAACATCTGGAATAACTAAATTTTCTTTGCTAACAGCTTGCCTGTTATTTAGTCCAAATACTTTTACCATAATTGACGCTAATTCAGCCCTACTCAGTAACCTTTCTGGATAAAACTTGCCATCGGAAAAGTTTGTCATCCATTTGACAGCAGTTACTTGTTGAATCGAATCAGATGGGGTTCCAGAAGTAGTTTCTGGCACTTGGGTCTGAGCAATTGCTGGTAATTGTAATAGTGCCACTAAAGATAGAGCAATTGAAAGCTGACGCATCACCATAATCACTTTTAGCTGCTAACGTGAATTTAAAAAACTACGTTACTGAGGTTAACGTAAAATTTAGTGTTTTTAATAACCTGTAACTCAGCTAATGACGAATTTAGACTGGGCAATGTTGCTCCCCCGAAGTAGGGTGTAGCTATAAATTTTAAAAATTAGGGCTGTGTTCAGAATCCCAGCACTTCCCATCATCCCAGATTCTACCAGTGTGTTCACATTCTGATTTATCGTAAATCCAAGGAATTGAAGTAGGGTAATTGGAGCTAGATACGGGAGTAAATGAAGACACTGTAAAAGAAAATATAGTGTAGCTACAAGCCAATATAATAATTAGAAATCCTATAAGAAACAAGATATTCCCAGGTGTCCAAAAAGGATATAAACCTTTTTCAGAGCTTAAACGCACTTTAGGGCGACGTTCTTGACCTGCTAACAACACCACATAAAACCTTAATCCCGGAATTGGCACTGAAACTCTTATGTCTAAAGAATGACGAGTCCAAGTACGAGAGGCAAAACCCTTTTTTATTGCTTCTAATTGCTCCTCCGTGAAGGTGTTTGCTACTTCCGGGGCAATCTTAGCAAAAAATTGCTCAAAATTAGGCTCAGTATATTGCGAGCTTTTCATATTTCTCGTATATTAATATACATTAATATTACATTGATCATCTCCTTTGTTCCGGATACTAGGATGTTTTATTTTTTGTAAGTCCCTAAGTAAGGAAGCAAAAACCAGTAAAAACTTGTTTTTTACCTTTCATCTTTTGACGTTATCTGCCTACTACTATGGACTATGGACTATAGTCAGTTTTTTAGGAGCTTTCGGAATGACAGCAACAGATCCCGTCAAGTTGATGAAGCAAGAAGTTGGCAAAGCCGCCGCAGCCCTGGTAAAGTCGGGTTCTATTGTGGGGTTGGGTACGGGGTCAACGACAGCGTATACAATTCAGTTTTTAGGCGATCGCCTCAAGTCTGGTGAACTCCAAGATATTATTGGTATACCTACCTCATTTCAGTCAGAAGTACTGGCGAAGCAATACGGTGTACCTCTCGCCACTTTGGATGCTATTGACCACATTGATATTGCCATTGATGGCGCAGATGAAGTCGATCCGCAAAAGAATTTGATTAAAGGCGGTGGTGCAGCACATACCCGCGAAAAAGTCGTAGACTACCTGGCAGAACAGTTCATCGTCGTGGTAGATAGTGGTAAATTAGTAGACCGCTTAGGTTCTAGTTTCGCTGTACCTGTGGAAGTGATTCCAATGGCAATTACTCCTGTTACCAATGCCATCAAAAAACTTGGTGGCAAACCAGAACTCCGCATGGGTGTTAAAAAAGCTGGCCCAGTAATTACTGATCAAGGTAACTTTGTCTTAGATGTCAGATTTGACTCTATTGAAGATCCAGTCAGCCTAGAAAAGACATTGAATAATATTCCCGGCGTTCTAGAAAATGGTATTTTTGTTAACTGTGTCGATTTAGTTTTGATTGGTGAAGTCAAAGACGGTCAGCCATTAGTGCGGCAACTGTAAGACTTATAGATTTTGGATTTTAGATTTTAGATCATCTAAAATCCAAAATTAAGCAATAGCTCCTGTTCAAAGTTTTCATCGCCCCAGTGTGCGAAGCCGCTATAGACTAGAATTGAGCGCTAGACGATGACGTTAGTACCAACTACCAAATTTGTAGCAGTGAAATTATTCAAAGTTGCAAAGGTATAAAAATTATTGTCACCAAAATAGGCAAATTGAACTTCTGTAGAAGTACCCGATTGCACAAACTGTAGATAACCATCTGAGATGGGATTGCTATTACTGTAGCCTTGACTTTTAAACAAATCAGTAAGGATTAACTTATCCTCGCTTTTATTAAAGTCAGTGATTGTATCACTATTGCTAAAGGTTTGGTAGATGAACTGGTCATTACCGCTATTGCCAGTCAGGGTATCACTCAAATTACCGCTAATTAGGATGTCATTACCAGTACCTCCGACCAGGCTATTAAGGCCTGTACCATCAAGCAGCGTATCATTACCAACACCACCAAGCAGGGTATCATTACCAGCGCCACCGCGCAGCAGGTCGTTGCCACTCTTGCCGTCGATGCGGTCATCGCCCTCTTGACCATTAATAACATCTGCTGAGTTGTCAAAGCCATTGATATTGTTGTTCAGGTCATTGAGAAAGGTGACTGTGTTTTTGTTCGAGATGGTGCTTTGGGTAGAGTTGGCATCGAAGACATCAAAGCTTTCACTAATGCTGGTTTGCCCATTAAACAGGATATTGCCTACTGCCGATACGTTTTCTAGATTTTCCAAAGGAAAGTTTTGCAGAATAACTTTGTCATCAGCTACTCCTTCAAAGGTGATTTCTAGATTGTTACCATTCTGGGTGAGTAGTAGATTTTGGGCAGTCAATCCAGCACCTTGGAATTTCAGGGTATCCACTTCGGCGATGATTGCTGCTAATGGATTCAAGCCTTTACCTAGCCCACCGAAATCGGTAATGATATCAACATCGTCACCTAAGTTGTAAACAAATTTATCTTTGCCGCCGCCACCACTTAGGATGTCGTTACCTTGATTACCTGTGATGGTATCGTTCCCAGCTTGAGCGTTAATTATGTCATTGGAGTTCTTGCCCACTAAATTATCAGCGCCATTGGTTCCATTCAGCCCGTTAAACTCTAATGCACCGATATCAACTGTACCCTTAGATATTCTGTTAAATCCAGCGCCGCGTTGGTCGGTGGTGATACCTGCGGGAATCAGAGTATTATTGCCAGCATTAATAGCGGGACTATCGCTAAGTAAGGCATTAGTAAAGGTTGTACCACCATTATTTTGCAGGGGGCTGAGTTTTGCTTCAATGGGGTTGGTTCTGGTGCCGACGATGCTTTTGGCACTAAAACCAGTGCTACCAGTGCGATCGCCAATTAGGTTATTACCAGCGTCGGTGAAGTTACCGGAAACGTCGCGGGAAAAACCGATATCGCGGGGATCATCAGGATAAACTGTGTAGGAGTTGCCTGCAATGATGGTATTGGCAACGTTAACAGTGCCGCCATTATTGACAACGCCCCCACCGTTGCCAAGAACACCGTTATAGCTAAAGCCCTCTGCTATGTTATTGGTAATGGTGTCATTGGTAAGGGTGAGAGTGCCGCTATTCAAGATGCCGCCGCCAGTATAATATGCACTATTATCAGAGATAGTGCTGTTAATCAGCTTAAAAGTACCTGAGTTAAAGATGCCACCGCCGTCTGCGGCACCATTATTAGAGATAGTACTGCTAGTGATATCGAAAGAGCCTAAGTTATAAATGCCACCGCCGTAAGATGGGTAAGGGTCAGGGCCTCCCCGATTAAGACCGCTAGCGAACGCACCATTATTAGAGATAATGCTGTTCTTTATACTGACTTTGCCTGCGTTGAATATGCCGCCGCCATAGGCTGTGTTGAAACTGACGCTTGCATTATTGCTTGAGACAGTGCTGTTAGTTAGGCTAAGGTTGCCTTTGTTAAAAATACCGCCGCCTAAGGATGACCCACTATTGCCAGAGAGAGTGGTGTTAGTCAGGCTGAGGGTGCCTTTGTTAAAGATGCCGCCTACCTCCCCTTTATTGTCAGAGATAGTGCTGTTAGTCAAGCTAAGGCTGGTATTGCTATTAAGCAAAATACTGCCTAAGGGATCATTAGCATTAGCAATCTTCAAGCCATCAATGCTGGCATCTGTCCCAGAACGCGATATCTCGAACACGCCCGATGAATTATTCCCACTCACAATCAGGTTAGATGCCCCAGTTCCCAAAATGGTAATATCATCGGTAATGGTTAGTTTCCCAGAGGTGAGGGTGATGATATCTGGGGTAGCATCGGTGAACACGCCCGCAAAGGTAATTGTATCTGCCCCAACAGTCGCATTGGCATTGAGGATAGCCTGTCGTAATGACCCTGAGCCAGAATCATTGGTATTAGTCACCACTGTGCCAGCATTAACAGGTGGCGGGGTGATGGGAGGCTGGACTTCGTAAGCACCAATATCAACAACACCGTTGAATATCCGGTTAAATCTACCGCCGCGTTGGTCAGTGGTGACACCATTAGGAACTAGGGAATTCTTGCCAGCATCAATAGCAGGGCTACCCGCAAGTAACGCCTGGGTAAAGGTTGCACCACCATTATTTTGCAGCAGTCCGAGTTTGGGATTGATGGGGTTAGCACTTGTGCCGACGAGGGTGCTGGTGGTAAAGGCAGTGCTACCAGTATTATTGCCAATCAGGTTATTGCCAGAGTCAATCAGCCCACCACTCACGTCAGGGTGTATATCACCAGAGGTGGACTTGTCGAAGTTGCCTGCAATGATGGTGTTACTAACCTTGACGTTAGCAGAGGAATCAGAGGAACTAAAAACACCCCCGCCATTGCCAGTACCATTACTATCTGAGTCAGATGTATTGTTATTAATTGTAGTGCTGATTATGGTAAGGCTGTTGTCACCGACGTAGGCTCTGTCATTGTATATGCCACCGCCATCTTCTAACGCTGTATTGCCAGAGATGGTGCTGTTAGTTAAAGTAGCTGAACCGGAAGAATAACCATCATCATTTCCGTTAAAAATGCCACCGCCAGAGGTTGCCGTATTGCCAGAGACACTGCTATTGGTTAGGCTGAGAGTGCCGCCTTGGTTATAGATGCCACCGCCGGAGTTTGCCGTATTGCCAGAGACACTGCTATTGATTAGGCTGAGAGTACCAGTTTTACCAACGGAAGCGTCATTAAAAATGCCGCCTCCGGCATTGCCATTAAAAACCGTGCTTCCCCCAGTGTTGCCATAAACACTGCTTCCCGTTAAGCTAAGAGTCCCAGCATTATAGATACCGCCTTGCGTATTGCCAAAGACGCTAGTGTTAGCAAGACTGAGGATGCCGCTATTAGAGATGCCAGTTCCTGCTGTATTACCAGATACGCTGGTCTTAGCTAGGCTGACGATGGAAGTTCTATTAACCTTAATACCGCCGCTAGCGATCGCCAAGCCATCAATGGTAACACCTGTCGCTAGTCCTGATATCTCGAATACTGTAGAGGCATTATTTCCACTCACAGTAAGCTTAGATGTCCCAGTCCTCAAGATGCTCAGATCATCGGTAATCGTCAGTTGCCCAGAAGTCAGGGTGATAACATCCGGGGTAGCATCAGTAAAAATTCCTCCAAAGGCGATCGTATCGCCCCCAGCAGTAGCATTGGCTAAGTTAATAGCCTCTCGGAGTGTCGTGAGACCGTTTTTCGGATCGCCATCATCTTTGTCTCCAGTATTATTCACTGTGAAGGTAGCCAGTACCCCTGCGTAAGCCTGCCGCGTCGTTTCTGCAAACACCAAACTCACTTCCATATCAACGGTGCGGATTTCTAACTCCCAGTTGCCGCCTAATGCTGCATTACCAATTCGCTGACGAGAAGCGGCAATATTCGCTCCGGTGAGTTGGTGCAGTTTGTTTATAAATTCTGCTCCCGCATCACCCAAAGCCACATTGCAACCATAGATGAGTAAGTTCCAGGGGTTATTGCTTTTAGCAGAGGTTGAAAATATATTTTGCCATTGTTGCAGTTGCTGGCTATATTCGTCGAGGGTATCGAGTCCTAAATGGGTGTTGCCCAATTGCAAGTAACCTGGGGCAGCGTGGCACACAATATGAATATTAGTCAAATTCGGGCGATTGCAACTCGTCAGAATTTTCGTAATTTCTTCAACACCGTTCTGTGTTGAGTCAAGCACGAACACTTGGGTATTATCAAACACGCCATTGACTAAATCGCTATAGTCTTCGACTGCCATGTCAATAAAGACTAAATTATGGCTAGAGGAGGTGGAAGTTGCGGAATTTACTTGGAAGTGTGAGGTATATAGTGTTGTCATTTTTTTACTTTGAGCTAAGGCGATGAGGGAAACTCAAACTGACTCCAGCCGCGTAATTACAGGATTTTCACACAACTACCGATAGTTAAAAATACTATATTTTTACTAATTATGTTCCCTTTCGTTGCTATCATCTAGCAAGTTGATGCTTTTGTAAAGCAATAATGAGTATGTAATTTTACATGACTTTGCAACTTACATATAGCATGGGAATCAAAAACCCAATTTTATGCTGGTTAAACTTGAAAATTTAAATTTTTTACCTATAAATTAGTTTATCAATTTTGTTGGAAATCGTACCAAAATGGAGGAAATTCTATTTAAATATATATCTTTTCTGCAAATTCATACTATTAATTAACATATGTATTACAAAATGTTTAAAAATGTAACTGTTAAATATTTAAACAAAAATAACTATTGCCACGTTTTAATAGACATTAATTTTTTAATAATGTTAATCATGCAGAATCTAAAAAAATATTACAAGTAATAATATGGAAAAAAGTGTTATTAATGCCAGTCTTTCTACTCAAAACCTAACTTTTCGTCCAGGTGATGCTCCTGTTTCTTTTGAGGTAACTGTCAATAATGACAGCGATCGCTTTGTCAATTTTCAGATAGAAATGGCCGCCGCAGGAGAAACCCGGAATACAGGATATCGCTGGTATCAGCTTGAGCCAGAGGTGGCAGCAGCTAAACCACCAGGCAGTAGTACTATATTCCAAATCTTTGTATTCAATACACCCATTCCGGGATTTATCGGTACTGTCAATCTGATGGTGAGGATTTTTTCACCGCAATTAGCACAACAGTGCAGACTTGTGCTGCGCCTAAAAATCGAGCGAGACAATAGACCAACACATTTAAGTGTAGAATTGCCTGTGCGAGAGTTCCAAGTTTATCCTCGCAATTCTGTGGATATACCAGTACGGGTGCGGAACCTGGGTCAACAACCGACTGAGGTAGTACTACGTTTTACAGGCGTTGATCCATCTTGGCTAACTGGCAGTACAGAACGGCGATTATCTTTAGATCCAGGTGGTTTAGCAGAAGCCATATTTCAATGCCAACCTCCTTCTGTTGTGCAAGCGCCCAGTCAAAATTATCCTTTTACTATTGAAGCTGTTAGCAATAATGGTTATCCAACTAGTGCTGAAGGCAACATAGAAGTTTTGCCTGTGGGTTTTATAGACTTTACCATCACACAAAAACATCTCAAAATTCCAAGTAAATCAGCATGGTTACCTGACTGGAAGTCTGATACAGCTTCTTTTGAATTACTATTTAAAAATGCTAGCAACCTCAACCAGCAAATTAATGTGCAAGTACAGGGTAGAGACTGGCGAAAATGTAGTTTTAAAAAGCTTCCCAAAATTGCTAATCTCCATCTAGGAGAAACAAGTAAAGTTATCCTCGATGTTAAAACAAAACGTCCTTGGGTAGGAATCGGCAAAACTCTACTATTAGAGGCTAAATCGGAATTATCTGACCAACGTTTAGGGAGTACAGACCCAGCTACGCAGACATTAGAAGTAGAGACTCTGCCAATCATACCTTTATGGTTACAATTGGCTGCGATCGCACTATTAGCTGCACTCCTCGCATGGATACTGCAACCAAGAGGTGTAATGCATACACGTTCTGTAAATTCAGTGCGTTTTAGTGGCATTGGCTCATCTGTGCTTAGTGGTTCAGATGATTGCACTTTAAGATTTTGGAGAATCGGTGCTGATAGCTTAGACCCCGATGATACAGTAACATCCACTGAGCGACTTGCGTGTGATAAATCTCAACAGCCCAAGGGTTTGATGGCGATTACCGATGACGCAGTACAAGTCTTACGCTTCATGCCGGTACAAAATAATCGTGCTGCTGTTGGTCTAGATAATGGTGTAATTGAACTAAGAGATGTACCCTCAGGTGAAAAGATCAGTGAACTTCAAGACCTTAAAGATCATAAAGCAAAAGGCGATCGCGTCTTTGATTTAGCTTTCACCTCAAACTCACTTAACTTATTCAGTGGTTATGGCAGTGGTAAAGTTAGAGTATGGTCAAGACTAGCGACTAACAGTAATTTTCTACCAGAACCGCGAGTGATCGATGTACAAAATACATTGAAACTATCAGGTTTCCAAGTCCGGGCATTAAATCTCAGCCCAGATGCAAAAACTCTAGTAATTTCCGGAAACTTTAAGCGTTTCATGTTATGGCAGTGGAATCTAACTCAATCTGATAAACAATTCCCAAATTTATCAGTGCAAAATCTAGAAAAGCTAGACCCATTAATTGGGCGTGAAGACTATATTTGGGGGTTAGCTTTTGTTCCTAACTCAGCAGAAAAAATTCTAGCAACTTCCGATTCTGCGGGATTCATTACAATTTGGAATTTAAATCAATGCCAAACTCTCAAAAATCCGAATCTACAAGAAAAATTTAATGAACTTAATTGTTCACCACTAGACCGATGGTCAGCATCAAAAATATCTGTGCGTAGTCTGGCATTTAGTGAAGATGGTAATCTCTTAGTAAGTGGTGGCGATGATGGACGAGTGGTGGTTTGGTATTTAACCCCCGAACATAAACTCGATAAAACAAAAGCAGCAGAAGGTAAAACAATTTACCAAAGCTCTAAAAAGATCAATAATATCGACTTGAAAACTAATCAAGGAACCATGATTGTAAGTGGTGGTGAAGATTTTCAGGTCAAACTACACCGCATCAAATAAGGGAGTCGATCAGATGCAAGCTAAATTCAATCCACTGCAAGTTATTATCAACCCACCTGGAATTCAATTTGGGATGCCAGGAGATACCATTCAACTTTATGTTGTTGTAATCAATCAGGGAGATCAGAGTGCGGTTATTGACTTATATTTTGTTTTTGACGAAGTATTTCAAAATTTAACTGGCTGGTCTAGTTCTCCTAGAGAAAGTTTAGCATTAGCTCCCCAACAGAATAGCGACGAAGTAACATTTGAGTTTAAAATCGCTGCAAATGCTCTTCCAGGAACCTATGACTATACATTAGTCGTAGATTCCCCTCTACATTATCCACAAGATACTCCCATAACCTTTCCAAATGAAATTAAGGTTCTGCTAAAAGAACAGACTGCAATTCGGGCAAATGACCCGACATTTTCCATTAGACCTAACACCAATCCCAACAAGCCACTAATTTTTAATCCTAGTGAGCCTCTGCAAGTGGAGGTAATAGTTGACAATCGCTCTTATCTTGTAGACAGGTTCCGGTTGAGTTGCCCAGATATAGATGATGACTGGTTTACAATCAATTATCCTACAACTGGATTTGAGGGCTTAGGGTTAGTGTCTGATGTAACGGCACTAGAACTCAACCCTGGTACTCAAGGTCAAATATTGTTGAAATTTCACCCACCTGGAGATACCCTTGCGGGAAGCTATTCTCCAACAATCCGCTTGTATTCAGAAAGCTCTCCAGACTTAGTGCTGTTGGATTTGGTGTACATCCAAATTCCGACAAATTATCGCTTAGATATAGAACTTAATACTATTTTAGGAAAAGTTAGCCGTAGTCTTGGCAAGTACGAATTATCACTAGCTAACCAGGGTAATATTGTCCGCGAACTGATATTAAGTTTAAAAAGTCGAGACGAAGAAGAACTATATACTTACAAATTTGATCCGACTGAGGTAAGATTATTACCTAATAGAAGCGCTGTGGCTAATTTGACAGTCAAACCCAGACCTTGGTGGCGACGGCCGTGGTTTGGTGCAGGGCTAGTGGTCAACTTTCAACTAGATATCAAAGATCAACAAAATTTACCTTTACCTAACACATTGCCTCAAGGAAATTTGGTATGGAAACCCCGTCCTTGGTGGCAATTTATTCTGTTACTTTTGGTACTTTTGGGGTTACTAGGAGGGATAGGGTTCATCATTTGGCGAATTTTAAACCCCGAACCTTTGAGATTAGAAAATTTTAGTGCAAGTAACTCTCAAATTACTGAAGGTGATGAGGTAACTTTGAATTGGGACATTCACAATTATAAACAGTTACAAAAGTTGGTTTTAACAGGCAAAGGTTCGCAATCCATTCAGCCTATTTCCTATGACTTTAGCAATGGCATTCCTGAAACACTAGGCAAAGGAAGTGCTAATGAAATACCTCCTTGTCAGGTGAAAGAAAAACAAGAACTAAGTTGTAGCAATGTTAAGACTGGAGTAAGAACAAAAGGGAATTATACTTTTGATTTACAAGCTTCTTATCGGAATGGTATACAATTATTTTCTCGAAATAACCAAGTAGCCAACCAAACAACCGAAGTAGAGGTAGTTGAAAAGCAAATTGCGGAAGTCGTTAGTTTCCAAGCAAATAAACCACAGTATACAAAAGGTGAAAATATTTTTTTAAGCTGGACAATTGCTCGTCCATTTTTGTTGGAACAAATCCAAATTTCTGGCAGTGCAGATGACGGTACATCTTATAGTGAACCAATTACTTATAAATTTAATCAAGGTAATATTGCTGATCCTAAACTTCAAAAACTGTGTAAACAACAAAATACACAGATGCAATGTACAAATATTTCTATACCAGCTATTAAAGCCGGGAACTTTGCCTTTGAAATAAAAGCTTTTCCTAATAATGGAAGTGAAAAAGTTAGTTCTAAAAAGACTGATTCAAAAATTGCTATATTACCGAAACCATTTAAAATTGTCTCTTTCAGAATCAACGGTAGTGAGCAACCGAATCTGGTTTTCAACGAAGGGGAATCTGCTACTCTGAGTTGGAGAGTAGAGGGAGAAAATATTCAAGTTAAACTTCTACCATACGGCAATGATGTTAAACCAGTTGGCTCAATAAAGCTTCCAGTCAATCAAGCTTTTCCGCCTCGAATCGGACTGTTAGTGAATGATATATCAGGTAAACAGCAATCTCAGGAAAGAGGATTTGCAATCACAGTCATCAAAAAAGTAGAGCCTACTCCTACACCTAGTATTAACCCACTTGCGCCTAATCTTCCATCCAACAGTAGTCCATTTAAAAGTCCTTTACCTCTGAGATAACTTTTTGAGCGATGTGAAAAGCAGAGATATATGAAAGTTGCAGACTGCCCCCAAAATCATCTTCTATGCAATGTCTTAATCCCGAAAATAAAGGTTCTTTGTTATGTGGAGCTAATTTTATATATGGCGAGTAGGTGGTCAAAAGTGTTAAATATTCATCAGCAGTGTAGGTTACTTCTGATATAACTTGTCCTGATATCAAGTCTTTGAATTTCCCCGAATCAATAGCCATATTTCCTAATTGTCTCAAGATATATTCTTGAGTTTTTTGGTCTTCATATCGGTCAAGAGATGGAGTATGTACTTGATAGACTTGTGATAAACTTTGATACACTTCGTAGCTGGGTTGAAGTTCCTTGTTCCACAATAAAATTAGGTAGCCATTATCTTGTAAGGCATTTGCTGCTTTTGGATAACCAACTTCTGGTGATATCCAATGAAAAGAACTTGCTGCTAAAACGGCATCAAATTCAAATGGCTTGAGTTCCCACTCTTCAAACGATGTATTCTGAATCTCTACATTGGAATATGGTTGACAATTCTGTTGAGCTAAGTGGAAAAAATCTGGGTTGGGTTCTAAGCAGATTATAGAGCAACCCAATGGAGCGATCGCTACCGTTGCAGTTCCAGGCCCACATCCAACTTCTAGAATTTTGGAGTCTGTCGAGAGTTGAGCAATTTCCACAACTTGCTTAATTAGCTCCTGAGGATAGCGGGGTCTTGCCTTGTTGTAAGCTTCTGCTGCCGGGGAATACCAATTTTTGCGCTGTTCGAGGTCTGTGCTGGAGTAGTTGATTATTGTTTGTTTTAGGTCTTTCATAATCTATTGAATTCCTGCAAAGAGCTTTTGCTAGCTCAATTCCTATTTTTCTGAAAAGCTCGACTTCTACGACCACTTTCAACTAGGGGTTTTCGCAACGGTACTACCTCAGCTTCACTACTCTCGCGTGCTACCCGAACCAGCAACCCAGCAGCTATTAAGCTAGCAATCATAGAATTACCACCATAACTAAACATGGGCAAGGGTAAGCCAGTAGTTGGTAGAGAACCTGTAGCAACACCGACGTGGAGCAATGACTGTCCTACCATCAAAATTGTCACACCGATCGCCACCAATCGATGTACTGTATTTTTAGCCTTCAGAGCTACAATTAATCCGAGAGTGGCGAATGTAGCTAAAAGTGCCAACAGTACCATACTGCCGGCAAAGCCAAACTCTTCGGCGAACACCGCAAAAATAAAATCAGTATCCTGAATTGGTAAATAAAATAGCTTTTGTTGAGAAAGCCCAAATCCAGAACCCCAAGTTCTACCAGAACCCACAGCTAGTAGACTTTGCACCAACTGATAGCCATCTCCTCTCGCATCTGCCCACGGATTGAGGAATGACATCACCCGCCTACGCTGATACTCTTTAATACTAATACTAAGTAGTGCCAACATCACTCCACCAATTGCTGTTCCTCCAAGATACTTGTAAGGTAAGCCAGCTGCTAGAGCAATTAGCCAAATCGTCATGCCGCAAAGTGCTGTTGTACTCAAGTTAGGCTGGGCAAGAATTCCTAAAAGTACCAGACTGAATATACCCAACCAAGCCAAGCGAACCCGCCAACTGATTCGTTCCCACTGGCCAAAAAGCCGCGCACTTTGCAGCACCAAAAAGGGTTTAATTAATTCTGAAGGTTGAATCGGAATTGGTCCGATCGCTATCCAACGCGCTGCGTCAAAAGCCTTCTTTCCCAATCCTGGGATCAGTGTCATGAAAATTAATGTCAAAAACACTAATAAAAACCAATGGGATTGTCCCAAAATTTTCTGCAATGGCAAATTAACAATAATATTGAATCCAATTAAGGAAACTAAGACCCAAAGCAGTTGACGCTTAAAGTAGTACAAGCCATTATCATGACGGGCATCAGCGACAGGATAGGATGCTGAAAATAGCATTATCAAGCCGACGAACAGCCAAATGAACGTTAACCAGCGCAACAGCCGCGCTTCTAATGCCCAGTTGGAGACTGAACTATCAAAAATTGGAATCAGGCGGCGTAGATTCACGAGCAGTATAGGTAAAAAGTTAGGAATTAGGAGTTAACAGTAAAACTCATAAATCATAATTTATAACTCATAAGTAAGCTTTACAACCATAAATCTTAAAATAGTAAACTTCAATACACCGCTCGATCAATTTTTGCGATCGCTGCATTGAAAATTAACAGGCATAATTTAATACATCAAATACAGTAATTTAAAGAATAATTTAGACTTCTCCTGAATCTAAAGCTTCTTTACTTCAGAAGCTCGGAGAGCCAAAATAATCAAGTGGTGAGTCTTACTCCCCCACTGCAAGCATTGCTGAATTCTGGCAATTCATAAGACTCAAGGATTTAACGCAATTAACTGCTTGTTTCTCTATAGACAGGGGAATTTCAATCCAGAACTCAGTTCCTTGTCCAGGTTCTGATACACATCTCAGTGTTCCCCCATGTTTTTCAACTACAATTTGATAGCTAATTGATAAACCTAATCCTGTACCCTTACCTACAGGCTTAGTTGTGAAAAATGGATCAAACAGTCGTTCCTTAACTGCTTCTGTCATTCCTGAACCATTATCAGCAATTCGGATAACACACTGTGTTTCGATGACTTGCGTAGTAATTGTAATTTTATTAGGATTAGCCTGAATTTCTGCGATCGTTCGTTTATCGTTATAATTTTCGAGCGCATCGATGGCATTACTGATAATATTCATGAATACTTGATTGAGTTGGCCAGGGTAGCAATCGACCAAAGGCAAATTTCCATAATTTTTGACCACTTTGATCCCAGGATGATCAATGTTATTCTTAAACCGATTCTGTAAAATCAGCAAAGTACTATCCAGTCCCTGGTGAATATCAACAGTTTTCTTCTCCGCTTCATCAAGACGAGAGAAATTCCGAAGAGACAAGACAATTTCAGAGATCCTTTCGGCTCCTACTTGCATCGAACTTAGGATTTTGGGTAAATCATTTAGTAAAAAGTCTAACTCAATTTCCTCAGTGTATTCTTGAATTTCTAATACAGGATTAGCATAAAACTGTTGGTAAAGATGCACAAGCCTTAACAGAGACTGTGTATAATCTTTTGCATATTTTAGATTTCCGTAAATAAAGTTAACGGGGTTGTTAATTTCGTGAGCAACTCCAGCAACTAACTGTCCCAAACTAGACATTTTCTCAGCCTGAACTAGTTGGGCTTGAGTTTGCTGTAGCTCCTGGAGGGATTTTTCTAATTTTTTAGTCTGAGCCTCAGCAATTTCCGCTAGATTCTCCTTGATTTGCAATGCACTCCGTAGTTGTGCCCTTTGCTGTTTAAGTTCGCTTGTTAAGTTTCTAGCATCAGCCAAAGCGGTGTTCTGGGCTTGCAGTAGAAATAGGAAATCAACAATCGGGTCGTGAATCGCAAAGTCTTTGAGTTTAAGACCCAGAGGAGCCAGACTAATTGTATCTGTAATCCAGGGAGAACCTAGAAAAAATATAACTTCCTGCTCTGGTTGATACATCATCTGACCCTTGAGCTGCATTCCATTGTGGAGAAACTCTAAAATAAACAGTGCACGAGACTGTTGACTAATAGCATCAAAATCAACCAAAATTTTTGGACGATTTATTTGGAAATGCTGCTCAATCAATTTACCAACTAGTGGTTCAGGACTAATCCGCCCTAAAACATCACCAGCTTGTACAATTTCTCGATTACGGCTAAAGGCAAAGTGGAAGGGAAAAGCTTTCGCCAGAAGCTCTGGCGAAAGCGTAAGGTGAGGAGAAGCCATGCTACACTCAATTTGGTTTATAAATCACTAAAAATTCATCATGTTCAGCACCCTCATCCCGATTCTGGGTTTGAGTAATATCAACTTCTGTATCAAACCTGTTTCCCAATCCCTGAACTAGTCCAAGAATCATTGGCGTTAGCCCTTCTCTATCAGAGCGATAATGTAAGCTCAAAGAATTTTCTTCCATATCAGTACACTCAAATGATGGGGGCTGGAGGTTGGGAAAGCTAACTCCCACACGAGCATGAAGATTATCAAGGTTTTCTAAAAATTCAGGTAGTGTATCTCCACTCATATCCATCATTTCGCCATAGCCTTCTTGGGCTGTGTACTGAACCCAGAATTCTCCAAAAGCTTGCATAATTTGTTGGGTAGATAAGCTCAGAACGACACTACCAGCTTTGACGAGCTTGTGGGTCATGTCATCGGGATAGCCTTCCATATTGAGAAAAACATCTATGTCGACCTCTGCTTTGTGCTTAATTTCTTTCCAAGTCTCTTCGCCAAAGCGACTGCATACCATGTCTTGAATTGCTTTATTTACTAACCCGTACATGGAAGCCTCCTCATGACTGTACCTAATTTTGCTTTGTAAATTTAAGCGAAACTTAACAACTGATTCCCTAAAAGGGTTATTTAAATCACAAGGTTTTCTGTAGTTAAACCTTGAAATGTTTTATTACAGCTTTAAAAGCCCAAAAAATAAGGAAAACTGTTCGCATTTTAATGCTAAAAATACTCATTCTTACAACCGTATTTTCACTTATTCGGTTTTCCCACTACTTTGCTATTTTAATTTTCAAAAATACAAGCAGCAAAAAAAAGAGGTCTTTACTGACCTCTTACCAATTCTCTAAAATAATGTTTTATCTACAGTAATTACGACAAGCCAGCATTAGTACCTTGCTTACCAGTTGCCAGTTCCACCTTGATGATTGTGCCGCCTGCTTTTTGAATGCGTTGCTGTTCACGGAACCAGTTCTCATAAGGAACTAATTTAGTAAAGTAAGTATTTTGGAGTTCGCGTTGGGTACGAATTCTGGTTTGGCTGGGAACTAGAGCAGTAATTTTAAACAAACGGGACATATTTTCAAAATCTCCTGTAAACTTTGTGAAAACTTTTTTATCTCAAAATCTTGAGTGCAAATCTTTTAATTATTCAAAGGCTGGAAATCAAACATCAATACTAGACCACCAACACTCATCAATGATAATTTACCAAGATAAGCAATATAACGTTCTAGCACTCACGGTTGATTTCCAGACCTTAATAAAGTCGCACCTAAATTTTTAAGCGCAAACTAGTTCTTAGCTTAAGCCAGAAGAGATATAGTCTAGGTAAACACCCATTTCCTTACCAGCATCAGAACCAACCAAGCTAGCGGTTACTTCCTTGATTGCTTGGATAGCTTGCACGGTAGCACCAACGGGAACTCCTAAAGAGTTGTAGGTTTCCTTCAAGCCATTTAATACACGCTCATCCAAAATGGAAGGATCGCCAGCTAACATAGCGTAGGTGGCATAGCGGAGGTAATAGTCCAAATCACGGATGCAAGCTGCATAGCGGCGAGTGGTGTACATGTTGCCGCCGGGACGGGTGATGTCAGAGTATAGCAAAGATTTTGCTACAGCTTCTTTAACGATCGCAGCAGCGTTAGCGCTGATGGTGCTAGCAGCACGTACCCGCAGTTCGCCAGTTGCGAAGTAGCCTTTTAGCTTTTGTAAAGCAGAAGAGTCTAGGTATTTACCTTGAACGTCTGCGGAGTTAATTACAGCGGTAATTGCGTCTTGAGCCATGTTGTTAATTCCTTATTTCCAACCGTATTGCAATACTTCTGTTTCGGCAGAGAAACAGCATCACCTTATAGCAGGGCACCAACTAAGTAGTCGAAGTAACTACCAGCTTCAGCAGCATCATCACCAGACATCAATGTAGTAGCTACATTCTTGAGTCCACGGATACCTTCAGCAACACCATCGATAGGAGTTCCTAAGGACTTGTACATTTCGCGGACACCGATAACACCAATTTCTTCGATGGGGGTAACATCACCAGCAACGATACCGTAGGTAACGAGGCGGAGGTAATAATCTAGGTCACGCAGACAAGTAGCGGTCAATTCTTGACCGTAAGCGTTACCACCAGGAGATACAACATCAGGACGCTTTTGGAACAGTTGATCGCCAGCTTGCTTAACCAGCCGTTCGCGATTTTCTGTCAAAACTTGAGCAATCCGCACACGGCGCTCACCACTAGCAACAAAGGATTTGATCCGATCCAATTCACCAGGGCTGAGGTAGCGAGCTTCTGCGTCAGCATTCACGATAGCTTTCGTGACGATACTCATTAATGGATTCCTCCAAATACGAATGAAACCAGGATTTGATTATACTAGTGCGACTTTAAATTCGGTTCACTGAGTTCCTTTTCTCGTTCTTTTAGATACAACAGTTCAATAACTGTTACGGCTAATGAATTACGAGTTTTCTTTAGTCAACACAAGTAAACAAGCTTTGAAACTCAGTTACCTTCCGCAAAACATTTTCCGGCATTCTGTTGAGCATTTATTACTGCTCTTAACACTTTGTAATATTGTTTTTCAGAATTTCGGGTTTTAGCCCTAATCTGAGAGCAATATTACGAAAGGTTACGAAGGAGAGAGGGGGAAGGGAACAGTAAATAATTTGTACCCTACTCCCTACTCCCTACTCCACCGATATGTTACCTGCTTGATGGGAAGCGGTTGTAAGGTACAACATCTTCACCGAAGTAGCGGCTATATTCTGGGCTATCGATTATTGCTTCTACAGCAGCCGACAAACCACTATTAGCTAGCAGATTGTTATACTGGGAGATTTCTTCCTGATCTGCGGGTGTACGCCCCAACAGATGGCGGAAGAGGAACTCAATCACCTTGGCATGAGGATAAGGTAATAAGAAGCGCTGGCGATAGATTTCGGAACTAGCTAGTTCACGTACAAACTCCCGGACGGAAATTTCACCATTCTGGAGTTTGCTGTCTAAGTCAGTACGGCGGAAATTATCAGGCACTTCACTGCTAAATACATCCAATACCTGACAGTAAATGGCGTTGATTGCCTGTTGTCTTTCGGCTTGGTTTGTGTTTTCAGTTAGACGGTAAATGCGTGCATGTTTACGCACAGCCACTTCCACAGGTTGTTCGCTACCATCGTTGTAGGAACGACCCAGTTCAGCAAATGAGGGCTTACCATTTGTTTGCGCTGCTATATCTGCGATCGCCTGCACCAAAAGCGGAGTATCGTTGCTAACTCCTACACGCGGTTGCACTGGCTTAAAGCTCGGTACAACTACGTCATCGTTTTGCTTGGTAAGCTGGTTGTACAGTTTCTCCGTATTCGGGAAGTTTGCCGCAGGTAGAGTCGGGAAGCGACGGTAAGGCACCGTATCTTCACCAAATACCTGGTTATATTCCACACTATTTACCAAAGCAGCAATAAAGGCACGAATACCTTGAGTAGCCAAAATCTGGTTATACTTGCGGATTTCTGCCTGGTCTAGTGGCGCACGTCCCAAGAAATGTTTGGTTCCCAACTCAATCACCTTGGTGTTGGGGTAAGGTGTGTAGAACTCTTTCAGGTAGAGGTTAGAATAACCCAAACCTTCAATAAACTCCTTCACACTAATTTCGCCATTCCCCAGCTTGCTTTCCCATTTTGTAAATTCGTTTTTGGCGATGTAGGGTGCAACATCCCGCTCAAAAATTTGACGATATGCAGCACTGATCAAAGTTTGCACTGCAACTTTGTCACTGATATTCGCTACCAGCTTGAAGATTTTGGTTTGTTCGCGTTGCTTGCTGACGCCTTGGTTAACGCGGAACTGAACATCTGGTTCTGACCGTTTTTCTGTAACACTACCCAATGTCACAAAGCTCGGTGTTACTTCTTTCTGAACTTTCGCCGCAACATCTTCACGAATGCTACCAACGCGCAATTGCCGCCCTGATACACCACCAGGAGTCAGATACCGTTCGTAAGGAATTGTGTCTTCACCAAATGCTTCAGTGTATTCTACGCTGTCAATAATGGCATCAACCACCGCGTAAAAGCCTTGTTTTGAAGCAATGTCAAAGTACTTGTTGAGTTCTTGACGACCATAAGTCGGGCGACCCAACAAGCGACGGTGAATATACTCGATCGCTTTACAAACATAGAGCGATGTCCAGTACAGATTACGGAATACATCCGACTTAGCCAAAGCACGGATAAACTCCCGTACAGAGATATCGCCGTTTTCCAGCTTGATTTCCAATACCTTCGGACGCTGACCTTCGTAGAGATCACGACCGAAAACTTGCAAGTAAGCAGCTTTAATCACTGCCTGCGTAGAGCTTTCGGAGAATTTGACACTAGAACCTTTGGCAGCCTTTCTACCAATAGTACCAGGCAGTTGATCTAATTTGAACACCTTGGGCCCAAGAGTACCAGGAGCTTCACCCCGCGCTTTGGGATTGCTATTTTGGTTATTAATCCCTGCCCCTTGGTGAATTAGGATGCGCTTGGTATCCTTGCCAAAAGGAGCCGGACTGGTGCTGGGGTTGCGAGTTTCTTTCGGGAAAATCGCCCCAAACTGAATTTCCAAGGGGTCATTTCCAGAACCATAGGGATGTTGGTCTGGTAGTGGTTGCTCGTAAGCAGCAAATGTGGTAATAAACTGAGGTATCTTGCGGAAAGGCGCACTGTAGTTAAACAGGTCTTGCTGCGGTCCCCAGTTGCGACATTCTTGTGCCTCTTGACCAAGACCCCGGAGGTAAGGTACTGTTTCTTCGCCAAAATAGTCGCTGTATTCAGCAGAATCTACTAAGGCATCTACTAAGGCTGGCAGACCACCATTAGAAACAATCGAGAAGTATTTTTGTACTTCTTCGCGGCTACTCGGACCCCGTCCCAAAATGTGACGGAAAGCTAGTTCAATGACTCGGCTGTTAATAAAAGGCTGGTAAAACTGTTTTTGGTAAAGGGGAGATTTAGCTAGACGACGAACAAACTCCTTCATGGAAATGTCGCCATTTTTCACCTTGGATTCTAGGTCAGATATCGACAAGCTATAAGCACGGGTAATATCGCGCTCAAAAATTTGCCGATATGCAGCCTTGATTACCTCATTTTTTTCGCTACTTGACAACCCAGTTTTCATCACAAACTTGGGACGCCGTTCTGCCGCATTAAAGTAAATTTGCGGCAGTTCCAACCCTTGCTGGTCGCTAGAGGGGCGTTGGCGAACTTTAGTTGAAGGTGTGGCTGCTTTGAATTCTGTTAGCAAAACATCCATGTACTGAGACACAATTTCTGTAGCCTCAGCATCTTTGCGGAAAAAGGAAAGTGACCCGGCTTTGATTTCTTGCAAAGCTACCAGCGTTGCTTCACCAGAGCAGGCATTTTCAATGATTTCCCGCAAACCCCGTGTATTCACCGCTATGATGTTGGGGTCGCCAGCAACGATCGCATAAGTAGCGTAGCGCAAGAACCAGGATAAATCCCGCAAGCTCTTGGCCATGTTGCTTGGGCCATATCGAGCAATGTTAATTGGTCTGAAACCTGGAGGTATCGGACCACTGGGGGATGAGTTAAATATTGATCGTAAATTTTCTAGGAACCCACCACGACTTTCAACGTAGGTTACAGTTCCCAGTTGCATCCCTTGCTGAACATTAGCACCAGCACTAACAGGTATTATTTCTACTTCTCTAGGCTTTTCTAAAAAAGCCATAGGCGAACCACCGACAAAAATCCGGTTGGCAGCGCGAGATACAATAATCTCGGCATTATCCGTCAGCGTCTGGGAAATTTCTAGACGCTTTGCACCAGATGCAAAATAGCTTGCCAGTTCATTTAGTTCACCATTTCCCAAAAAGCGGTCTTGCTGCTCGGCTTGGGTAATTGTCGCTACAGCTAGGGTTTGATATAGTTGCGGACGCGCAACTGAGCTTCCACCACTTGCCTTAACACTCATCGGATTTGTAAAACTCCCATCATAATCATTTATGTGTTAAGTCTGGGTCGCTTTGAGGCTTGACACATCGGTGCGTCTGTGCTTTATCAGCTTGAGAGTAGTGCCTGCAAAACTGCCAGTAAATTAACCCGGTTAGCTTTTAGATTAGAACGTTTTGCGTTCTCAAAGCTGGTTTATTAAGAACTGTGTAGAACCGTAGCTTAGATACATCCAATCTTAAGAGTACATACTCTTGTTTGGCTGAGACAATATCTAAGTTTTGTAACCAGGTAATAGGTTAGGCATGGTCTACTAATGCCGCAAACCTCTATTTTGAAGTTTGTGCCTGTGTCTACCCTACGATTATTACAACTTATACAAAATTTTAGTTGAAATCAAATTGCCTACGGTAATGTCGGTGGACAGTAGCCATTAGCCGATGTTAAGTTGTTTTTGCTACTGGCAGCTAAATATTCATAAATAACGCCGACGGCAAATAATTCTTCAATCTCGTTGAATTCAGCTTTAGCTATCAACATTGTATATAGGGAAAATACTATGAACAAAAGTTGTAAATTTAACTATTTATTCAATGCTACACTGTCTGCGATCGCAGTTATTTTGCTTATCACTCCCGTAAATGCGCTTCCAGAGCAAAACATCAGCACCGTTGTGAAGTGGGCAAAGACCAAACCTCAACTACCAACTCTGAGATACAACAACGAAGCCCACGGCTACGACGGTACAAAGGGAAATTTATACTTTTATGCTGATGTCACTTCTCAAAATGGGACAGTGAATAAAGAAGGCATAACCGTTAGTGGTGATAAACGCCTCAAATTCACCACAAAAAATGCCAATGCAATGAAATTGTTACAAAATATTTATAATTCTAATATTGCCAATGACTTCCAGAAGTCGCGATATATCACCAAAGTTGGACGCGACCAGTATTATCGCGGACAAAAGTTTGCTTACATCGCTGCTGAAGTGCAGGGTGGCTCATCATTGCAGATAATTCCCTTGAATAAGTTGCAAGAGTTTATAGATAATGCCAAATATTGCCAAACCAATCAGTGCGACATTTAATTAAGGATTTCCAAGAAATAAACTAACCACAGAGACAAGGCAGCGCGGTCTTGGGGGTTTCCTCCATGAGCGGCTGCCGCGCAGAGAACACAGAGAGAGGAGAAATAGAGAAGATTTTTGTGTCAGTGTTGGGATATTTTTTATTTGGGAGTCTCTTAAGTCTGTAGCCTGTAATTTACATACGCATTATTAGTAAATAAAGGCACGCAATCACTTACGTTATAGGCGGCGGACAGTTCAACATCTGACTCAAAACCTTTTTCAATCAACTCTTTACCCGAACTGCATTTTTTCAAGTACCCCAGTAAATCCTGCTGGAAAGCTTGAAATGTTGTTACAGCGACTTCGGCTTCTGGTGATAGACTGCCATCTAAATAACTGAGAATTGCCCCAGCACCAATTAAATCTTCAAATGCAGGGCGGAGGCTACCATCTTCTTTCCACCTTTCACCGGCAGGAATCACAGCGATTTTATCACCATACTTTTGAGCAAACTGCGCTACAGCTTGGCAATTTCGCAAGCAACCAGCCAAAGTTGGTGTATTCCCTGTATGTAAAGTAAGAATTGAACCATTAGGTGACGGTAAAACTAGTCTAGTTCCAGTAGGAATCTGAGTCATCGATTTTGGCGAGAGAGAATATCCACTTGTTGTCCAACGTTGTCTATGACTTGCTAACTCTGCTTGCACTGATTTGGCATAATCTATGGCTGATTCATCTTTATATGCGTAGGGAAAAATTATCGCGCCGTTGCTGGTGGCAATTTCCACACAGGTAGAAAAAGAGAGAACGTCAACTATTACAATTACATTACTTACGGGAGCAAGTTGAGCAACACCTTGTGAACCCCATTCACAGCGTAAATTAAACTCTGATTGGTTGTAAATCATTGGAGCGATCGCAATTATTTGTCTACCTGAAGTGTCCAGCATTCGCTAAACTCAGAAATGCTGCGTTATTCCTCATCATGTCCGATTCCCAAACTGTTAGTGCTGCTGTTGCCAAACTCTACAATACCTACCCCTTTCCGCCGGAAGCCCTATTGGATGAACCACCCCCAGGTTACAACTGGCGCTGGAATTGGCTAGCCGCTCATAACTTCTGCATAGGTCAAAAACCCCAAAGGCAAGATATTCGGATTTTAGATGCAGGTTGTGGTACTGGTGTGGGTACAGAGTACTTGGTTCACCTCAATCCTCAAGCTTCTGTTGTAGGAATTGATCTCAGTACTGGCGCTTTAGCTGTAGCAAAAGAACGTTGTCAGCGTTCAGGGGCTACCCGCGTTGAATTTCATCACCTCAGCTTGTTTGATGTGGAACAGTTACCGGGTGAGTTTGATTTAATCAATTGTGTTGGTGTTTTGCATCATACCTCCGATCCAATTCGTGGTATTCAAGCTTTAGCGAAAAAGTTAGCCCCAGGCGGGTTAATGCACATTTTTGTGTACGGGGAGTTGGGACGTTGGGAAATTCGACTCATGCAAAAAGCGATCGCACTTCTTCAAGGTGACAAAAAAGGCGACTACCGCGATGGTGTCCAAGTCGGACGACAAATATTTGCTTCTTTACCAGAAAATAATCGAATTGTCAAATACGATAAACAGCGTTGGTCATTAGAAAACCACAAGGATGAAAACTTTGCTGATATGTACGTTCATCCCCAGGAAATTGATTACAACATTGAGACGCTGTTTGAATTAATTGATGCTTCGGGATTGGAGTTTATTGGTTTCTCGAATCCGAGTTTCTGGGATTTGGAGAGACTTTTAGGCAAAGCACCAGAGTTACTAGAACGGGCAAAAGCTTTGAGCGATGCCTGCGGCGGGCAAAGCCAACGCCAGGTTTACCGCCTGATAGAATTACTTGATCCAGAAGTAACTCATTACGAATTTTTCCTCGGTCGTCCTCCCTTAATTAAGTCCGACTGGTCAGACGATAACGCCCTACTGGCAGCGATTCCCGAACTTAATCCTTGTATTGAAGGATTTCCTAGCCAATGTTTCTTTAATTACGATTACCAGATTGTTAATTTATCTGTACCAGAGTTTGAATTTATGCAAAAGTGTGATGCTAATTCAACAGTGGCAGAGATTCTAGCAGGTGTGCAACTGGGATTGGATGGGGTAAGAACGCTTCTTCAGCAGCAGCTGATTTTATTGACACCTGTTTAATTACACTTGACGTTGATACTAAGTTAAGATTTGTCAATTTATACTCGTGGTGAAGAGCGATCGCCGATCACCACTTTTGGCAAATTAATGTAAATTAGGAAAGTGCCTAAGAAACTAGGGTATTGTACATCCCAAAAGTTGGAGCTTTCTGGAATTCAGCAGTGGTGCGATATTTAATGACTTGCCGCTACTCTACAATTTCTGATTTGCGGTACGTTCATACGCTCCTCAAGCACCAGTTGATTTTATTGACACCAACTTAATTCAAACTTTGGAGGATAATTATTCACTCAAAAAAACTGGAATTGGAAGAAATTTTGAATTTTCAGGCAGCACTTATTGATTATTCGTCCACACGCTCCCTCACATGATTAGCCGCTCTCTCGCTTCTGTGAGCGCGATTTTACTGACTGCCTGATGTTGACAAGAAGTTAATTGTTTTTTCCTAAAGTATTGTTACCGGATCGTGATATGATTCAGCTGACTGAATGTGCAGTCATCATATTTAACTGTACTGGTTTCAAGTCCCGTGAGCTTGTCAGACGAATCAATTGCGCCCACTCCGACAACGCAACAAGATGCTAAAACTGGTTCTGGAGACACAGAATCAGGTAACTCCATGCAAGAGTTCCATCAACTCTTCCAGCGATTATTGGTAATCACGCTTGTCTTGACGGGGGTTATTTTTATCTCTGTGTGGATTTTTTATTCCTTAAACATTGCCCTAAATTATTTAATTGGGGCGTGTACAGGTGTGGTTTACTTAAAAATGTTGGCTAGAGACGTTGAGCAGCTTGGTAGTGAGAAAACCAGTCTGAGCAAAACTCGTTTTGCTCTGTTTATTGGAGTGATGATCGTGGCAAGTCGATGGCGTGAGCTACAGATTCTGCCCATTTTTTTGGGATTTCTAACTTACAAAGCCACGCTCTTCGTCTATATGGTGCAAATTGCGTTCATTCCTGATTCTTAAAAAGTCAGGCTCACAAAGATAGTAATCCCATCCTCGCTCGTTGGGGAAAATGCTTGAAGAATGCAAATGCTTAGTGTCTTAAACGCCTTTAATTCTTTTCCCCTCGCCGCATTAGAAGTAGGTCATCATTTCTATTGGCAGTTGGGCAATCTTAAAATTCATGGGCAAGTTTTTCTCACCTCATGGTTTGTGATTAGTATTCTAGTAGTGGCTTCAATAGCTGCTACTCGCAACGCACAAAGAATTCCCAAGGGCATCCAGAATTTGATGGAATATGCCTTAGAATTTATTCGTGATTTGGCAAAAAACCAACTTGGTGAGAAAGAGTACCGCCCTTGGGTGCCATTCATTGGCACACTGTTCTTGTTTATTTTCGTATCGAACTGGTCAGGCGCACTAATTCCCTGGAAGCTCATCAGGCTACCTTCGGGCGAATTGGCAGCTCCCACCAATGACATCAATACGACTGTTGCATTGGCATTGCTAACCTCCTTAGCGTATTTTTACGCAGGTTTTAGCAAACGGGGTTTAGGCTACTTTAAGAAATATATAGAGCCAACACCTGTTTTATTGCCGATCGCAATTCTAGAAGATTTCACCAAGCCCCTCTCCCTAAGCTTCCGTCTATTTGGTAATATTTTGGCGGATGAATTGGTAGTAGCGGTACTGGTGCTGCTAGTTCCTCTATTTGTACCTCTGCCTGTAATGGCCTTGGGTTTATTTACCAGTGCCATTCAAGCCCTGGTTTTTGCCACCCTAGCCGGAGCATACATTCATGAGGCAATGGAGGGGCATGGCGGAGATGAACATGAGGAGCATTAAACTTCTCAGTTGATAGCACAGTTCCAAGAGCATATTCGCTCAAAACATCGCAAAGCGCGATCAAAGCACTTATGTGCAGCGTGAAAACCACGTTTCTAATCGTTAACGTACTTTTGTTAGTTTTGTAATCAAAGCAAGGAAAATCAACATGGATCCATTAGTTCAGGCTGCTTCAGTTCTCGCTGCTGCTTTAGCGATTGGTTTAGCTGCAATTGGCCCTGGTATTGGTCAAGGAAACGCTGCTGGACAAGCAGTAGAAGGTATTGCTCGTCAACCTGAAGCAGAAGGAAAAATTCGCGGTACTCTGCTATTAACCTTGGCATTCATGGAATCCTTGACTATCTATGGTCTAGTAATTGCCCTGGTATTGCTGTTTGCTAATCCTTTCGGCTAATATCTGAAAATTTTTGCGAGTGTGGAGACGTGAATCATCACGCCTCTACAATCGAGAAATGTTTTGGGTATCTCAATAGTTATAATGTTCAGTTGACCCTTGTTGGCTATGGGTCTCTAAAATTATGAAAGGTTGGATGATGTTGCTAGCCATGAAAACTGCTACTCCAGCCAAAGAGGAGACAAATGTTTGATTTCGATGCTACCTTGCCCTTCATGGCATTGCAATTCCTGCTATTAGCAGCTTTGTTGAATGCAATTTTCTATAAGCCACTGACCAAGGTACTAGACGATCGCGATAGTTACATCCGAACGAATACCCTTGAGGCGCGGGAGAGCTTGGCTAAAGCCGAGCGCTTGGCTACCGAATATGAGCAACAACTCGCAGACGCTCGCAGACAATCGCAAGCTACCGTAGAAGCAGCTCAACTTGAAGCTAAGAAAATTACTGCCGAGAAAATTGCTGAAGCCCAAAAGGAAGCTCAGTCTCAACGAGAACAAGCTTCTGTTGAAATAGAACAACAAAAGCAAGAAGCTTTTAGCACCTTAGAGCAACAAGTTGATGCTCTAAGCAGGCAGATTCTAGAAAAACTATTGGGGCCAACTCCAGTTAGATAAGCTAACTAGACTGGCTCTGTGAAAGCATACGCGCAACTGGGCCCTAGTCCAGAGCGCAAAATTTAAGTGTCAAATAAAGGCACTTTTTCCCTTCTGGGGAAAGATACTTAATTTCCTTACGGGGAAAAGATACTTAAAATCTCCTTCCCTTGGAAAAAATACAACGTATTAGCAAGCGAGCAGCGCACTTGTAAATGGGTATCATGGGGACATTCTTATTACTTGCCGCAGAAGCGAACGCTGTTCACTCTGAATTGGCAGAAGGCGCAGCAGAAGGTGGTTTCGGTCTAAACCTAGACATTTTTGAAACCAATCTGATTAATCTAGCGATTCTGGTTGGCATCTTATTCTACTTCGGACGTAAAGTTTTAAGCAATATCCTGAACGAGCGACAATCCAATATTGCCACCGCAATTCAGGAAGCAGAAGGGCGCTTAAAAGAGGCAAAGATATCTCTTTCCCAAGCGCAAGAGCAGTTGAAGCAATCTCAGGCAGAGGCAGAACGCATCCGCCAATCGGCTGTAGAAAACGCCCAAAAGACGAAAGAAGCCTTGTTAACGAAGGCAGCGCAAGACGTAGAACGCTTGAAACAAACAGCAGCAGCAGATTTAAACACCGAAACAGAGCGAGCGATCGCTCAACTACGGCAACGAGTTGCTACACTAGCATTGCAAAAAGTCGAATCGCAACTCAAAGGCGGGATTGCCGACGATGCTCAACAAAGTTTAATTGACCGCAGCATCGCACAACTGGGAGGCAATGTATGACAAGTCAAGTAGCGGCAGCCGAAGTAGCCCAACCTTACGCACAGGCACTTTTGTCAATAGCGCAATCGAAAAATTTGACAGAAGAGTTCGGGGAAGATGCGCGTACTTTCCTGGGACTGCTCAGAGCAGACAAACAGCTACACAACTTCTTCAGCAACCCGTTTATTCAGGCTGAGAACAAAAAAGCTCTCATCAAACAAATACTCGGTGAAGGCTCTAACCCCTACTTACGCAACTTTTTGTTGATATTAGTAGACAAACGCCGCATTGCATTCTTGGAATCTATTTTTCAACAATATCTGGCGCTGTTGCGGCAGCTGAATCAAACCGTATTAGCGGAAGTAATTTCAGCCGTTCCCCTCACAGAAGCTCAACAGCAGGCAATCATTCAAAAGGTTATTGCCATCAGTAATGCTCGCCAGGTAGAACTAGAAACCAAGGTAGACAGCGAGTTAATTGGTGGTGTGATCATTAAAGTAGGCTCGCAAGTAATTGATGCCAGTATCCGGGGTCAGTTGCGTCGCCTTTCATTGCGCTTAACTAATAGCTAGAAAGTTAGGAGTTAGAAGTTAGGAGTTAGGAGTTAGAAGTTAGGAGTTAAGAGTTAAGTAAACAATAATTTATTTTGACTTTTAACTTTTAACCTTTGCTTTTTTAACTCATCGCTCTTAACTCATCACTCTTAACTCATCACTCCTAACTATTGAATTTTCCCGTCTCGAAAGCAAACAAGATAGACACATGAGCATATCAATTAGACCTGACGAAATTAGCAGCATTATCCAACAACAAATCGAGCAATACGATCAAGAGGTCAAAGTTGCTAACGTTGGTACTGTCCTACAAGTAGGCGACGGTATTGCCCGGATTTATGGTCTGGAAAAGGCTATGTCTGGGGAACTTTTGGAATTTGAAGATGGTACAATTGGCATCGCCCAGAACTTAGAAGAAGACAACGTAGGCGCGGTGCTTATGGGTGAAGGGCTAGAAATTCAAGAAGGTAGCTCTGTAACCGCTACCGGTAGAATTGCCCAAGTACCCGTAGGAGAAGCCTTAATTGGACGAGTTGTAGACGCTTTGGGTCGCCCCATTGATGGTAAGGGAGACATCAAATCCTCAGAAAGCCGTTTGATTGAATCTCCAGCACCCGGTATCATTGCTCGTCGGTCAGTACACGAACCCATGCAAACGGGTATCACAGCTATTGACTCAATGATTCCTATCGGTCGTGGTCAACGGGAATTGATTATTGGCGACCGTCAAACAGGTAAAACTGCGATCGCGATCGACACAATCATCAACCAAAAAGAAGAAGATGTAGTTTGTGTATACGTTGCGATCGGTCAAAAAGCTTCCACCGTAGCTAACGTGGTGCAGACATTGCAAGAAAAAGGCGCAATGGATTACACCATCGTTGTCGCAGCTAGTGCCAGTGAACCAGCAACACTACAATACCTAGCTCCTTACACAGGCGCAACTATTGCTGAGTACTTTATGTACAAAGGCAAAGCTACCCTGGTAATTTATGATGATCTTTCCAAGCAAGCCCAAGCTTATCGCCAAATGTCACTACTGCTGCGTCGTCCACCCGGACGCGAAGCTTACCCCGGAGATGTATTCTACATTCACTCCCGCTTGTTAGAAAGAGCCGCCAAGCTGAGTGATGAATTAGGTAAAGGCAGTATGACCGCCCTACCAATCATCGAAACCCAAGCTGGTGACGTTTCGGCATACATCCCCACCAACGTAATTTCCATTACCGATGGTCAGATATTCCTATCTTCTGACTTGTTCAACGCTGGTATTCGTCCAGCTGTGAACCCAGGTATTTCTGTATCCCGCGTGGGTTCTGCGGCGCAAACCAAGGCAATGAAAAAAGTTGCCGGTAAGATTAAATTGGAACTAGCCCAATTTGACGACTTGCAAGCCTTCGCTCAATTTGCTTCTGACTTAGATAAAGCCACTCAAGACCAGTTGGCACGGGGTCAACGGTTACGCGAACTTCTCAAGCAGCCACAAAATTCGCCACTCTCAGTATATGAGCAAGTAGCAATTCTTTACGCTGGTATCAATGGTTATTTGGATGACGTTCCCGTAGATAAAGTCACAACCTTTACCCAAGGTCTGCGGGAGTACTTAAAGACTGGTAAAACCCAGTATGCCGAAGGAGTAAGAGCCTCCAAAGCACTAGGTGATGCAGAAGAAACTGCCTTGAAGGAAGCACTTACCGAATACAAGAAGACCTTCAAAGCAGCAGCGTAATTAGTCATCAGTCATTAGTCATTAGTCATTGGTAAATAACTAATGACTAGTGACAAAGCGCAAAGTCTGAGCGGAGGTTTCCTCCGTTCCCCGAAGGGGTTGCCGCAGGCATCAGAACTTTGTAAGAGAGGACAAATGACAAATGACTAAGGACTAAGGAAAAAAATATGGCCAATCTAAAAGCAATACGCGATCGCATTCAGTCGGTCAAAAATACCAAAAAAATCACAGAAGCCATGCGTCTCGTAGCTGCGGCTAGAGTGCGGCGAGCGCAAGAACAAGTGCTAGCGACTCGCCCCTTTGCCGATCGCTTGGCACAAGTATTGTATGGTTTGCAAAGCCGTCTGCGCTTTGAAGAAGCAAACCTGCCACTGCTGAGAAAAAGAGAAGTTAAGTCAGTCGGGCTATTGGTAATTTCAGGCGATCGCGGTCTATGCGGCGGCTACAATAATAACGTTATCCGTCGTGCAGAAAACCGCGCCAAAGAAATCAAGGCAGAAGGTTTAAATTATAAATTTGTGTTAGTCGGACGCAAATCTACACAATACTTTCAACGCCGTGATCAGCCTATTGATGCTACCTATAGCGGCTTAGAGCAAATTCCCACCGCAGCAGAAGCAAATCAGATTGCCGACCAACTACTTTCCTTGTTCCTTTCCGAAGAAGTAGACCGCATCGAATTAATCTACACCAGATTCCTTTCCTTGGTTAGCTCCCGTCCTGTGATACAAACCTTACTGCCCCTCGATCCGCAAGGTCTAGAAGCAGCCGATGATGAAATCTTCCGCTTGACAACCCGTGGCGGTAAATTTGAAGTCGAACGGGAGAAAGTGACTAGCCAAGTCCGCCCGTTAGCCCCTGACATGATTTTCGAGCAAGATCCAGTGCAGATTCTCGATTCACTGTTGCCCCTGTATCTTAGTAACCAGCTATTGCGAGCGCTCCAAGAATCGGCAGCTAGTGAACTAGCAGCCCGGATGACAGCTATGAGTAATGCTAGTGAAAATGCTGGTGAATTGATTAACACCCTCACGCTGTCTTACAACAAAGCCCGACAAGCTGCAATTACCCAGGAACTCTTAGAGGTTGTTGGTGGTGCTGAAGCACTAACTTAGGTACAGCTAATTATTTATTTGTAGTGCTTTGTAATATATAGCCAATTGCTAATTATTTTAAGATTAGTAATTGGCTGTTTTTAGTATTTGGGACTTTTGATAGATCACATTGACGATATATGGTAATATGCTCAACTCAACCTACGCCGATTTAGCTTTTAGCCTTAACCCAAGCGTAGTGCGGGATATAGATATAGGTCGCCAATACGCTTGGATTAAGCAAATTTATCTGTTAAGGCAGGTAGAGAGAGTAGCGGAGGCTGGCATTGCAGGGGGAGAAAAAAAGCTTAACTGAACTGTATTGGTATATAGGCAATTATGCACTGAGGTTTATAAAGATACCCTGTATTTCTCAGCAGTGCTGGCATTAACCAAAAATTTTTTGTCGGTGACACATTTCCCAAACTGCGTATTATAATTGAATTATGAAGCGCATGGGTCCGTCACGGTTTCGACAGGTTGGCGAACGCTGCTCTGTGATTCAGGTCGAGAGTGAGTCTCCTCTCGGAAATCAAAGGCTCAAACAAAAAGTAAATGCGAATAACATCGTTAGCTTTGCTCGTAAGCCTGCTCTAGTAGCAGCTGCCTAAAAACCTCTTACAGGTTCGAGCGTCTTTAGTTTGACTCCGTTAAGGACTGAAGACCAACCCCCAACGGATGCTCTAGCAAGCGTTCTCTGGTTGGCTTGTTAGCTAAGATTAAATCAGAGCATCCTACGTTCGGGATAATGAACGATTCCCGCCTTGAGGGTCAGAAAGGCTAAACCTGTGAATGAGCGGGGGGTCAATACCCAATTTGGACAGCAGTTCGACTCTGCTCGGATCCACTAAAAACAGTTAACAAGTCCACCTGGTATCTACTATCCAGGTGGATTTTGTTTTTTGCCATGTAAAGACAGCTAGTTATACAGCAGTTTTCCTTTGCATAAAGTGCAAAGCTACGGGCTTTGAGGCAGGAGGTAGAAACTTTTTATATTTAAACCTTAAGTCTTGCATTTTGTACCTTACTTACTTGCAACCTGCTGTATTTCCCCTTATTGACCTGACTTCAACCCCATTGAAATGTTATGGTCACAACTAAAAGCTTTTCTGTGTCGTTTTGCACCAAAGACTTCGGAAGTGATTCATAAGTTGCTAATTGCTATGTTACTCAGCTTTCCTCAACACTTCCAAAATTGGTTTACCTATTGTTGTTATTGTATCTCCTAACAGCAAAATCCTCTGTAAGTGGGATAAATTCTAGGATAGATTTAGGCTTTAATTATTCTGTTCCTGGGGTTGTTTACGTGGGCTTCCAAACCTTCTTCCCCTTGTTTTAAGTACCCGTCTTAATCGGTCTGCACTCAAGCTTACTTGACGCTCAGATGCCAGTTTTTTTGCGAGTTGTTTTGAATTATAACTCTGCGGTTCTTGGGCTAAACAATTTTCTAGATAGACCAAGTCTGATTCCGAATATCGGGGTTTTCCTCCTCGACCAGGAGCGTCCCACAGACCTGCTAAACCCATCTTTTCCCAACGATGAAGGGTTTGACGTACTGTTGAAATTGCCCAGTTCAAGCCTTTAGCAATTTGCTCATTTTTTAAGCCACGAGTATTCAGGAGTAAAACTTGAGCACGATCCTTGGTGCGTTGAGGAACATCTTTGGCTTTTCTTAACTCTTCTAAAGTCAGCTTTTCTTCTTCAGTTAAAAAGACTTTCAATCGGCATCCCATAAAAAATAACCTTTCACACAATTAATTTTTGTCATTTTTATGCCTATTCACTGAACAAGGCAAAAATTAAAATTTAGAAAAAGGAGAATTCAATCTATCTGAAAAACCTAAATTTATTTGTGGTGATTTTTTTTACTTTTTAATCCATATACTCATTCTATTGGTATTTAATAACACACTAGAGGCACTAGGCTACAAGTATTAAAGATGCCGACACTTAAAAGGCTACTATTCAATAAGTATTGCCTTGAGAACGCTATCAGAATTTGCCATATATCATTAGTAATAGATTGATGTAAAAAGGTAAGCATATCAAAAATGATGTTATTAGACTGTTTAGGCATATTTATTTAATAGCCAAGCCTCTAGCCTATGCCTACAACGTCAATAATTTGCTGACTTTACCTGATTAATCTCTAAGGTCGATAATACAGAACTGTATCATTAAATTTCTTGGATTATTCGTATGGTTACGGGGATTCATCGAAACTTTAAAAATGGTTTTTACCCTAGTTTAGAGGTTGGATAACCAAAATAAAGATATACAAGCCTAGTTCCTTTTTATTTAAATCAGCTCTGGGAATGTACTTTCATCATCTCCAAAAAAAATCTCTGTTTTCTCAAGTTTACATAAAATTTATATTTTATGTAGCAAAATCCTTATTTGAGGCAAAAACTGTTAAATAGTTATTGAAAGAACAATGCTATCAGCCTATTCTATGCAGATTGAAAACGTGGAGGCAACTTGTCCTACTTTTCCTACTTTTCCTACCTTTCCTACTTTTCCTACTTTTTCAACTTAGTGATAGGAGAGTAATTAAAAAAAATTATTTTTCTACTTTACATATAAACCTATTTTGTTAAGACATTGATTTTGCAATTGCCCAACATTTTGCGTCATAATTACAGGGTATTATTGCGGCTTTTGCTAATTTCTGAGGGTTTATAGGTTATTTGTAAAAATCAATATAGTTATAACAGCCTTGGTTTTTTAAGATATTTTTAATTTTACTTTTCTTAGTGTTTCATGCTAAAACCATAGAATTATGACAATTTTTGACTATAAAATATAAGATAATTAGCATAAATAAAGGGTCAGTATGTATCGGTGAATAAAATAATATTTAGTATATTTTTGGAGTTACAAATATTGCTAAAAAATTGCAATATTTGATACAAGTTAATTTTTTCAAAAACTGACATTCATTACAACTTAAAATAAAAATAATAGGGACAATGGGGGCAGAAGAAAAACCTGTTAATTTGCGCTCGGAGACGAATAATGGTAGCGATGTCTACGACCGGCAATGCCCACGCAGAGAACGTTCAGCATCGGTTAACTATACAAACTGTAGAAATTGCTCCTAATACAACAGCGATTCGCTCTCTTGATTGGGATCGCGATCGCTTCGATATCGAATTCGGACTGCAAAACGGCACAACCTACAATTCATATCTAATTAGAGGCGAACAAACAGTTTTGATCGATACTTCTCACCAGAAGTTTCGCGATCTATATTTAGAGACTCTAAAAGGTCTTGTTAACCCCAAAACAATTGATTACATAATTGTCAGCCACACAGAGCCAGACCATAGCGGCTTGGTGGAAGATGTTCTTCAATTAGCTCCTAGAGCTACCGTTTTAGCATCAAAAGTTGCGCTTCAGTTTTTAGAAGGTTTGGTACACGATCCATTTTCTAAGCGAGTTGTCAAAACCGGCGATCGCATAGATATCGGCAAAGGACACGAAATGGAATTCGTGAGTGCGCCTAACCTGCACTGGCCAGATACAATCTTTAGCTTTGACCGCAAAACCCAAATTCTTTACACCTGTGATGCTTTTGGGATGCATTTTTGTGACGATCGCACCTTCGACGAAGATTTAGAAGCGATCGAAGCTGACTTTAGATTTTACTACGATTGCTTAATGGGCCCTAATGCTCGTTCATTGCTGAATGCGATGAAGCGGATGGGTGATCTTGGGAAGATTAATATTATCGCCAACGGTCACGGTCCGTTATTATACCACCATTTAGATGTTCTAACCGGGTGCTACGAAAATTGGAGCCAAAAACAAGCTAAAGCAGAAACAACAGTTGGCTTGTTTTTTGTCTCAGATTATGGGTATGGCGAACGCCTTGGTCACGCAATTGCCGAAGGTATACTGAAAACTGGCATTGGGGTAGAAGTACTGGATCTGAGTACTGCTGAGAGCCAAGAAATTCAAGAACTAGCCGGGAGAGCAGCTGGCATTATTATTGGTATGCCTCCAACTACTTCTGCCGCCGCCCAAGCTGGTATCAGTTCGGTGTTAGCTGTCGCCAAGAACAAGCAATTGATTGGGCTGTTTGAATGTTACGGTGGGGATGATGAACCCATTGATACACTCCGCAGACAATTTCTCAATTCTGGCATCAAAGAAGCTTTCCCGCCCATTCGGATTAAAGAAGTTCCCACCGCATCAACATTCCAGTTATGTGAAGAAGCGGGTAAAGACATCGGACAATTGCTGGTGCGCGATCGCAACATCAAGCAAATCAAGTCCCTTGATGTCAACATGGAAAAGGCATTGGGTCGGATTAGTAGTGGACTGTATATAGTCACCACTAAAAAAGATAATGCCTCAAGTGCAATGTTGGCGTCCTGGGTAACGCAAGCGAGTTTGCAACCCTTGGGATTGACAATTGCCGTTGCGAAAGACCGCGCCATTGATTCCTTAATGCAAGTAGGCGATCGCTTCGTCCTCAACGTTTTGGAAGAAGGCAATTATCAAGAACTCAAAAAACACTTCCTGAAGCGCTTGCATCCTGGTGCTGATCGCTTTGCTGGGGTAAAAACTCAAACCGCGAAAAACGGTTCCCCAATTCTAACTGATGCTCTGGCATACATGGAATGTGAAATACAGAGCAGCATGGAATGCAGCGACCACTGGATTTTATATTGCACCGTCCAAGAAGGTCGTGTCTCCAAAAACGATGGATTGACAGCCGTTCGCCATCGCAAAGTAGGTAATTACTACTAAGAAAGAGGCAAGAGGTAACAGGAAACAGGGGACAGAAAAGAAAACTATCCCCTGTTTTCTATGATTTATACCCTATAACCTATTCCCTGTTCCCTAACTTTACCCAACAGCTATGACCAATTCCAAGCCACGCGACGTACAAGTTTTACCAATTGCTACAAATACTAAGGCGATCAGAGCACGTAGTTGGTCACGTCTGCGGTTTGAAATTGAATACGCACTTGAAAGAGGTACTACCTCCAACTGCTATTTAATTGAAGCTGATAAAACCGCAATTATTGATCCACCGCCAGAAAGCTTTACCGAAATTTATTTAGAGACATTGCGGCAGACTTTAGATTTGCAAAGTTTGGATTATATAATCTTGGGTCATTTTAGCCCCAATCGAGTTGCAACTCTCAAAGCAATTTTAGAACTGGCACCACAGGTAACTTTTGTCTGTTCTCTTCCCGGTGCGAACAATTTGCGTGCTGCTTTCTTAGATTGTGATTTGAAAGTCTTGGTGATGCGGGGGAAAGAAACTCTGGATTTAGGCAAGGGTCATATTTTAAAATTTTTCCCTACTCCCAGTCCACGTTGGCCAGAAGGGCTTTGTACCTACGATCAGCAAACCCAAATTCTCTACACAGATAAGTTATTTGCAACTCATCTCTGTGGTGATGAAGCGTTTGACGATAACTGGGAAGCGCTTAAAGAAGACCAGCGTTATTATTTTAACTGCTTGATGGCTCCCCAAATTCCTCATGTGCAAGCAGCTTTGGAGAAAATATCAGATTTGCAGGTGAGAATGTATGCTGTGGGTCACGGGCCCTTAGTACGCACCAGCTTAATCGAACTTACCAAAGCTTATGCAGAGTGGAGCCGTTCTCACAACGATCGCGAAATTTCTGTTGCCCTACTTTACGCTTCAGCTTACGGGAATACAGCGACTTTAGCACAAGCGATCGCTCTGGGATTAACTAAAGGTGGAGTCGCAGTCAAATCGATTAACTGCGAATTTGCTACCCCTGATGAAATTCGCATCAACCTAGCACAGTCAGAGGGTTTTATCATTGGTTCTCCTACCATCGGTGGTCATGCGCCAACTCCTATTCATACAGCTTTAGGTATTGTGCTATCAAGTGGTGACAACAGCAAACTCGCTGGGGTTTTTGGTTCCTACGGCTGGAGTGGCGAAGCATTTGACTTAATTGAAGGTAAACTCCGAGATGCTGGATATCGCTTTGGTTTTGACACTCTGAAGGTCAAGTTTAAACCTGATGATGTCACTCTCAAATTTTGTGAAGAATTAGGCACAGACTTTGCCCAAGCACTGAAAAAGGCTAAAAAGGTACGCCTACCACAACAAGCCGCTACTCCAGTGGAACAGGCAGTTGGTCGGATCGTTGGTTCCGTCTGCGTGATCACAGCGAAACTTGGAGAAGTGTCTACTGCAATGTTAGGCGCTTGGGTTTCTCAAGCTACTTTCAACCCACCTGGACTAACTGTTGCGATCGCCAAAGATCGAGCAATTGAATCTTTGATGTATCCAGGCGGTAAGTTTGCCTTAAATATTCTACCTGAAGGCAATCACCAAGACTACATGAAGCATTTCCGTAAATCTTTCGCGCCTGGGGAAGACCGATTCTCCAACTTTAGTACAGCAGTTGCAGATAACGGCTGTACCGTTCTCACCGACGCTTCAGCATATTTGGAATGCTCAGTCAACCAACGTCTGGAATGTGGCGATCACTGGGTTGTGTATGCAACTGTAGATGAAGGTAAATTACTCAAGCCTGATGCTGTGACTGCCATTAACCATCGCAAAACCGGCACTCATTATTAGATAGTGAGAAACTTAACCTAACGAAACCGCTTTAGCTTAAATATAGCCAAGGCGTTTTATAACAAAAATTCTCTTTTTTCTTGTGGGATAGGCATCTTGCCCGTCCCATTTTTTTGTAGATATGCAGATTACTACTTTGTCAAGTTAGTTTTGAGGGTTTGTAACAAGGACTAAAGTTTTTACACGAACTTGCTTATAGCATTTCCAAAATCTTTGCAATTTTAGTACACCCAAGCAAATTTTAGTTATCTACTAGATTATCTATCTAATGATACTATTAAGGGGAGCAAGGTCTTGCTCCCCTTAACATTAAACAATTTTTGTAGAACTAGCCTTCTCATCAAATTGGCTATAAATTTAGAGTTAGTAACAGAAATTACAAGCGTTTTGGAAACCATAACTCCACCCCTCAACGTCAGACTACCCAATTTACTAACAGGCCACCGAGTTAAAATTCTAAATGGTAATGCGATCGCTTCCAAAAATCTTTGTAACAAATAAATTGACTGTAGGGCTATAGATTTATATGCTTTTACCAACGTATCTGTACTAGAAATGTTGTGAAATGGTATGACCTGTTACAGAATGCGAAATCAGAAAAATGCTGTGTGCGATTTCAGTATTAAAGCGGAAACAAGATAAATTCACTTACTGAAATTCCGCAATTGCCGCCAAGACAATTGCAAAAACGCAGTGTAGCCTTTAACTAGAAAAACAGTATGGCACTTGCTAAACAAAATGCCAACTATGGCCGCTAAACTTTTATAATATTTGTTGTTCTTATGGCTCCAAAACACACCAAAATTCAATTTCCTCTTTGGCAGTATCTAAACCAGCCTTTATTTAGTCAGGATACTAAATTAGTATTGAATCCCCAACGCTTTGCATTTATCTGGCGTCTTCGACTTCTAGAACGTTGCTGGGCTAAAGAATGTGATGCCAAAGGGCCTCAACAGCATTAAGTACCTGAAAAGCCGTAAAACTAAGCCTCGTCTACAGAACGAGGCTTTTTACCGTCAAGTAAAGCACTGACAGTTATACCTCCAATAACATTACATTAATTGCAGTACGGCAGCGATCCAAAAACCAGTCTATGGTGACTAGCAAAGCAATGTACTGGGTAGGTAAGCCTATAGAAGTGAACACCAGTATCATTGTTACCAGCCCAGTATTGGGAATATTCGCTACACCTACAGATGCAAAAATCGAGGTAAAAATGACAATTAACTGCTGTTCTAGGCTCAGATGTTGCCCAATCAATTGAGAAATATACAACGCAGACATTACTTCATAGAGGGCAGTACCATCATTATTGAAATTTGCTCCTACTAATGCCCCTAAGGCAACAGAAGATTCCCTTAAACCAACTTTTTTCCAAAACTTCAGAGGTTATGGGCATTGCCGTCGCACAAGAAGAAGTTGAGAAAGCTGTCAAAAAGGCATCAGAACCGCTAGCGAACAATTTTAGTGGGTGTACCCAAGAACCAAATTTTACTCTGGTGAGGTAGTAGCACGCCTGTAATGCCAGTACTAACAGCACCGCCACGATAAATGCATCCAAAGATTTAAACGGTGCAAATCCTTGCATAGCAATTGTACGCAACGCTTGTCGCAGAGGGGAAGGGCTTGCTTCCCCAGCTAATAGCCCCCTTCCCCTCTGCCTCTTTGGTGAGGGGGATACGCTGCCACCAAGGGCTAGCTTTGGTTTCAGGCAAAGAAGTACTCTCTATTTCGCTCATTAGTCAGATGCTGATTAACTGCTGTAAGTATTAAAACAACATTGATGACAGTGGCAATTTCGGAAAAAGAACAGCTTTAATTTTAGGTAAAAACTGCTAATGTAATATTCCGTTGCTTTGCAAAATCCGGCTTGAAAGGGTATACCACAAGGTAGGCCCCTAGAGATATCTTGGCTTGTGGTTGGAGATGCTTATGTCCTTTGTACCTTTACATATTCACAGTGACTACAGTCTACTCGATGGGGCAAGTCAGCTACCAGAGTTGGTAAATCAAGCGATCGCGCTGGGGATGAAAGCGATCGCCCTTACCGATCATGGTGTCATGTATGGAGCCATTGAACTAATCAAAATCTGCCGTAGTCAAAATATTAAGCCGATTATCGGCAATGAAATGTATATAATTAACGGCGATATTGAGAAACAAGAACGCCGACCCAAATATCACCAAGTTGTTTTAGCTAAAAATACTAAAGGTTACAAAAATTTAGTTAAAATAACCACAATTTCTCACCTCAAAGGTGTTCAAGGAAAAGGAATTTTTTCCCGTCCTTGTATTAATAAAGATTTACTGAAACAATATCATGAAGGCTTGATTGTCACTAGTGCTTGTTTAGGTGGAGAAATTCCTCAAGCGATTCTCAGTAATAGACCAGATGCAGCCCGGAAAGTTGCTCAGTGGTATAAAGACGTATTTGGTGATGACTATTATTTAGAAATTCAAGACCACGGCTCCCAAGAAGACCGAATTGTTAATGTTGAAATCGTCAAAATTGCGCGGGAGCTTGGCATTAAAATTGTTGCCACTAATGATTCTCATTTTATTTCTTGTTTTGACGTTGAAGCCCACGATGCTTTGCTATGTATTCAAACTGGCAAGCTAATTATTGAAGATAAGCGGATGCGTTATAGCGGTACAGAATATCTCAAATCTGGTGAGGAGATGCAGCAGCTATTTCGTGACCATTTGCCGGATGATGTGATCAGCGAAGCGATCGCTACTACTGAAGAAGTTGCTGATAAAGTCGAGCCTTACCATATTATGGGTGAGCCTCAGATTCCTACACCTCCAATTCCCTCTGGTCATACTGCTGACACTTACGCCGAAGATGTTGCATGGAGTGGACTTTTAGAACGCTTAAATCGCAAATCTCGCCAAGAAGTCGATTCCGTCTATAAAGAAAGATTGGAATACGAACTGAAAATGATTCAGCAAATGGGTTTTTCCAAATACTTTTTAGTTGTATGGGACTACATCAAATTTGCTAGGGATAATAACATTCCTGTAGGGCCAGGTCGTGGTTCTGCGGCTGGTTCGTTAGTTGCTTATGCGATGCGAATTACTAATATTGACCCTGTGCATCATGGACTACTATTTGAACGTTTTTTGAACCCAGAACGAAAATCCATGCCTGATATTGATACAGATTTCTGTATTGAACAACGGGATAAAGTTATTGATTATGTAACTGAAAAATATGGTGCAGATAGAGTTGCCCAAATTATTACTTTTAACCGCCTCACGTCTAAAGCAGTTTTGAAAGATGTCGCCAGAGTATTGAATATTCCTTATGGGGAAGCTGACAAAATGGCGAAATTAATTCCTGTAGTTCGGGGGAAACCAACGAAACTCAAGGTGATGGTTTCCGATAAAACTCCAGAACCAGAATTTAAAGAGAAATATGATAGAGAACCCCATGTTCGCCATTGGCTTGATATGGCGATGCGAATTGAAGGAACTAACAAAACCTTTGGTGTTCATGCCGCAGGCGTGGTAATTTCAGACGAACCACTTGATGAAATTGTGCCGCTACAGAAAAATAATGACGGTTCTGTAATTACCCAATATTTCATGGAAGACTTGGAATCAATGGGTTTATTGAAAATGGATTTCCTGGGTTTGCGGAACCTGACCCTGATTCAAAAGACTGTTGATTTGATTCAAGAAACAAGAGGATATCGGGTTGATCCTGATGAAATTCCTCGCCAGGAACGAAAAGCCCAGAAGATATTAGCTAAAGGTGAACATAGCAGTTTACCAAAAGATGTCCAAAAAACTTATGAGTTATTAGAAGCAGGTGAATTAGAAGGGATATTTCAATTAGAATCTTCTGGAATGCGTCAGATAGTGCGAGATTTGAAGCCTTCTAATATAGAAGATATTTCTTCAATTTTGGCACTTTATCGACCGGGGCCATTAGATGCAGGGCTGATTCCTAAATTTATTAACCGCAAACATGGTCGAGAAAATATTGATTATCAACACACTGTTTTAGAACCAATATTAGACGAAACTTATGGAATTATGGTCTATCAAGAGCAAATCATGAAAATTGCTCAAGATATGGCTGGATATTCTTTAGGACAAGCTGACTTGCTGCGTCGCGCAATGGGTAAGAAGAAAGTTTCTGAGATGCAAAAGCAGCGAGAAAAATTCGTAGATGGCGCAGCGAAAAATGGTGTTCCGAAAAAAGTTGCGGATGAATTATTTGAGCAAATGTTGAAGTTTGCTGAATATTGTTTAAGCTATGATACGGAAATATTAACAGTAGAATATGGATTGTTGCCGATTGGTAAAATTGTAGAAAAACGCATTGAATGTACTGTGTACAGCGTTGATAATAATGGAAATATTTATACGCAACCTGTAGCACAGTGGCACGATCGCGGACAACAAGAGGTGTTTGAATATTGTTTGGAAGATGGTTCAATAATTCGGGCGACAAAAGACCATAAATTTATGACTGTTGATGGTCAAATGTTGCCAATTGATGAAATTTTTGAACGTGAATTGGATTTGATGCGGGTTGATAATTTGCCGAGTTAGCTAGAATAAAACTGAAGTCAGCAATTGGGGATTTGAAAAATGCTCTCATTCAACACCGATGGCAGGGTTATAAGCAGTTTTTTAAACGCGATCGCTCCATTGATGGATAGAACCCAGCGAGATGTTACAAAAGATATTACGAGTTTTAAATGACTTGGATCAAGTAATACCAATTCTGTATGAAGATGCACATAATCAGTCCCCCCAACGCATCGGGGGGACGGCGTAGCCGGGGGTAAATATATGCAGCTTCACAAAGAAACGGTATAAGTAAGAAAATTTACCGATGTGATATTTTTAAATGGGTTTATACAGGTAGTAAATACGAGTCGTTTACATCGATAAAAATCAATCCCTAAAAAATTATATACATCGATCGAGAATAGTGAAAATAACTGAGGCTCACAAGGATTGAGGTCTGATATTGAAAAAGTTTTTATTTGTCGGTGGCGTGCTGCTAATTCTTTTTATTTATTTTGGTTTAAACTATTCTGGCTTCTGTTTTGCAGAAATGCGTTACCTAAGTAACGAAGAAAAAATTAGAGCAGTATTTGATTATCAAAATAGCCGGGATACATTACCGATAAAAAACTTCCCAGATCCCAAGCACATCAAGTATAAAAGCTTCGATGAATATATAGCATTGTATACAAAATGCTGTTCCGTCAATCCCGGCGGTCCTTATGAAGTTCCTCCTACAAAATTTCTCGATCGCATTCTTGGATATGATTCGGGCGATGTTGTAGTTATTAACTTTAAAGTACGTTATTTGAATGAAAACGGCTCACTCGAAACAGCAGAAGTTCGCTTTGATAACTACTTGCAAAACTGTGGTAAGCCTCGCTGATAATTCCCTCGGACATTAAAGCAGAAGCATCGGAGAAAAATTATGGTTCAACTAAATAGAAACAATATAACAAATCAATATTGATACAGGCAATTAACCACTCCAACAAATTTTGCAGATGAGAGTTTGATTCGCTTTAAAGATGCTACTACAGAGATAGAAAATCTATGAGCGATCGCTTTGAAAAATGGTTCAACAAAATTTTAGCAATGGAAGCGCACCTTTGCTACATATTATGCCTATAGGTTAGAAGCATAAGGTTACATTTGCTGACATGATCAAAAAAGGTCATGTTTTTATGTTGTCGTATGAAGATATTGGTGCTGAATGCCGGATCGAGCAGCCAAAAGAGTTGTCTGTATAAGATTGCAGATAATGCTCTCCCCACCCAAGCAGCCCAACCCGTTTGGGAAGGGAAAATCAACTGGACTCAAGATCGGGGTGTGGCAGAAATTGAAGTAAAAACTGGTACGGGTGCAACACTGCAAAAATCAATTTCTGGTGATTCTCCACAGGCACACCTCTCTTATATACTCAATACACTTAGTGATGGTGATACCAAGGTAATTGATCAGTTATCAGAAATCGATGTGGTGGGGCATCGGATAGTACATGGCGGACAGGATTACCGAGATAGTGTGGTAATTACGGAGGATGTTAAAAAAGCGATCGCTCGTTTATCTAATCTCGCTCCCGCACATAATCCAGCCGCTTTATCAGGCATAGAAGCAATTGAAAAAATCTTAAAAGATGTCACTCAAGTAGCAGTCTTTGATACTGCTTTTCATGCCACTCTACCCGATGCCGCAGCAATCTATCCTGGCCCATATCAGTGGGTAGAGCAAGGTATCCGTCGCTATGGGTTTCACGGTATCAGTCACCAATATTGTTCTCAACGTGCTGCCCAAATTCTCGGTCGAGATGTTCCCCCTGAACGGTTAATTACTTGTCATTTGGGTAATGGCTGCTCTTTGGCGGCAATTAAAAACGGTCGCAGCATTGATACCACAATGGGATTCACACCCCTAGACGGATTGATGATGGGTAGTCGTTCTGGTTCAGTTGATCCGGGAATTTTGATTTACCTGTTGCAGTACTGCAATTACTCCGTCGAGAGGTTGGATCATATATTAAATAAAGCCTCTGGGTTAAAAGGAATTTCGGGTGTAGCTAGCGATATGCGTGAGGTAAGAGAAGCGATTGTTCAAGGTAATTCCCGCGCTCAACTGGCGTGGGATATCTACGTACACCGCCTGCGTTCTGGTATCGGTGCAATGCTTAGTAGTTTGGGCGGATTAGATACTTTGGTGTTCACAGCAGGCGTAGGTGAACACTCTGCGGAAATTCGCCAAGCCGCCTGTGAAGCCTTTGGTTTTTTAGGATTGAAACTTGATATTGAGAAAAATCAACAGCAGCCTGTTGATGAGGATATTGCCACACCCGATTCAGCAGTGCGAGTATTAGTTATCCATACTCAAGAAGATTGGGCGATCGCCGAGCAGTGTTGGCAATTATTAAAAAAGAGTTATTGAGCTACAAATAGTTTGACTAGGGCGACATTAACAAAAATCTTCAGGCAACAAACCTATCTCACCTACTTGATTGAACTGCTCTTGTAGCCAAGCTGCGAAAAGTTCACTCAAAAGTCGCTGGCGCATGAGATCATCAAACTGTGCTGGAATCAACTTTTCCATTCTGACGATCGCCATCGATTCCCCTAAGCGAGTGGGAGGCCAAAGTTGACCAGGTTGGCTAACTGATAGCATCTTTGCCAGCGTTTGGTGACAATTACTTAGAGAAACTGGCCCGATTAACCCGCCATTAGACGCATTGGCATCTTGAGAGTACTTGCGGGCGAGTTCAGCAAAATCTGCTTCTTTTTCTAGGATACGAAAATAGAGTTCTTGGGCAGCCAAATCATTAGTCTGAATCAAAGAAAAAAGCACCTGATCAAACTCCGACTTGCGGCTTCGGAAGTGAGATTCCAGTTGGTTTCCCCAAGTACCCTGCTTAAATTTTTCAATTTTTAGCGATCGCCTGACATAGGTTTGTAGTTGTTGTGTCGTCATGCCATTGCGTTTTAGCCAAGTTTGAAGTTCTGTATTTGAATTCAAGTGATTTTTTTGACAAAACTTCTGATAAGCACTCTCTTCTTCCTCAAGCGTATGGGTAAAAGGAGCGATCGCTTCATCAATAATTAATTCAAATAACAACCGAGGCAGCAATTGATAACTAGCTAGTAAAGGGACGATTTCTTCAGATGTGATAGTGCGGTTCCCGACTTGTAAAACTACAGTCATATTAGATTGGCTCTGTCATTTAGTTTTAGCTTTGGGATTTTAAATTCATTCTCATGTTGAAATTCGCTTGCTCTCAGACCTTTTTAAATTTTGGATTTTGAACCTTCAATCCAAAATCCAAAATTTAAAATCTAAATTCTGTGAGTATATCTAAACCGGAGTCAAAAAGTTATTAAACACGGAACTGGCGACATTCCTACCTACTCCTACCCCGTCTATAGTGGCCGCTTCGATATGAACACCACCATAAAGCCTGCTATCGGCATCCTCTTGGGCTGCCTGCGAAAAGCTGCCGTAATAGCGAGCAACACCAGGTAATTCTTGTGAAGGAATATCAAAACTGATGTTATCAGTACCGTAGAAAAGTTTCAGAATTTCGGCTGATGCACCACCAAATACAGAATGCCCAGATATGTAGTCGGGGAATGGTGGGGTATCTAGTAACGGCTCCCAATTAGGATCGGCAATCGTGTCGGAATTGTTGTCTTGATCCGCATTACGGATTGCAGTAATTGGACGCAATTGCTCATAAACATACTTGGTGTCCCAGGCAACAATACCCGCATCAGCTTGGGCAATGTTCAGCAGTGCGAATAAACGGGCATTCTCCTCCAGAGTATTGTTTTGAGCCAGTGCTACTTCTTGGGCGAGTTCGTTAAACTGACCTGGTGGCCTGAAAGTATCGCCGCGATCGTAAGCCCAGAATTGGGCAATTTCCGTCTGATCTGCGGTGCGAACAGTGCTGTTTTCAGCACCAAGCGCCTTAACTTGATTAAAATCTCTCGTATACTGAGGGCTACCATATTCAGGGAAAGTATCTGGACGGAAAAGGGTAACACTGTCTATAGCAAAGGGAGTTACTAGACCCCACTGGGGTAATGCTGCTGATGCAAAATTGGTAGTATTATTTGTTGTTTCACCATCGGTAAAAGTTGGCTTCCAATCACCAAAGCCAGTTCCCGGCGTGTATGATCCTTGTGCAGTACTTGAACCATCATTTTTCCGGTTATCCAGTATTTGCTGGGCAACCTTTTGTCCGATCTCAATGCCGTTTTTCTTAGCCGTACCATCCGGGATTTCTGCAAGAGACCTTTGCCGTTGTTCATCAAATATAGGTATAAGTTTTTGATCTTCTTGGAATAAATTGACCAGCGTTCGGTAGGCTGCTTCAACTGCCGCAGCTTCTTTTGATGCTCCAGCAGCTTCCGATGGGTCGATGTTGACTAAATAAGGCTTGTAACTCCGGTCAATTGCATTGACGGCATCAAAAACTGCCGCCTGAACGATCGCCTGATTACGTGCCGCCAGTGGAGGTGCTGTTCCCGATGCTTGTATGGCATTTAAGAGAATTGAGTTCCATTGAATCACAACGTCACCTCCAGTAATTAACTGGCTGGCTACATTGTTGACGGTATTACTTTCAGTAACATTATTACCTGACTCTACCTGTCCAATCAGATAGTAGAGTCCTGGAGAGACAACACTTGCAGTCCGGAACTCAGATCCGGCAAAATCCACAGTAAATGTTTTAGATTGACCAGGCGCTAAATTAACTATTTGACCATTCAAACTGCCCAAAATCTCATCTTTGCCCTTGAGTAAATCGCTTGCACCTCTTGATTGTTCTAGTGTGTTTAGGGAATTGAGGTCAAGAACTTTATCCGTTGATCCATACAATTTGAGGTTTACAGGCCCATTGAACCCTGTATCACCTTGATTTTTAACAACAATTTCCAGTTTTCCCTGTTCATCGGGAAAGATTGTCGGATTTTCGAGTATTTCAGCAAACTGGATAACAATATCTGAAGCCATAAAGCTTTTGTTCCTTTTTTTTTGCAAGTAGGAATAAGGTAGTTTTTTGCCTTTTGCTATTAAAGGACTACCAAAAAATAAATCATCCAATCTTAATTTGTAGGGTGCATTAATGTTCCTATAGAGTACCGTAGGCAAGTAATGCACAATCTTAATCTAATCAATCATGGTGCATTCACCGCAGATATAACGCACCCTACAAGTTGGATATTTTTTTAATTGGAAGCCTTTAAGACGTGCAGTAACGCTCAGATAATATTTTGGTCTAATACCCTGAGTCTGAATTTCTAATCAAACAAAAATGAATTGATCGTTATTAGAAAGACTTAGATCGGAGACTGAAATTCCCTCAACAATACCAAGGAGTTCCGACTCAGATTGGCTTGGGGTATAAAATATTCCCGTACCAGATATCGAGCTATCAGGAGATGCACCCAGGAAATAGTCACTTGCTGACCCTGCTAGCTGAATTTTATCTACACCACGGATAACACCGTCGTTAATGAAACCAAAATCTTTAATTAGAGCGTAGTCTTGAGTACCACTGGCGTTACTATTGCCATCATTGTATAAAAGTACATAAAAAATAACACTATCAACACCATTTACATCTCTAGCATTTGCTTTTTCAAGCCCAAGAACAAATGTATCGTTATTTTTTCCACCGATTAAGACATCTTTTTCGCCAAAGCCAAATCCTTGTTGCAGTTGACCAGAGAATCCTGTATCACTACCAATCAATACATCGTTGCCGTCACCACCATTAAGAGAGTCGTAACCCTGCTCACCAACTAGTAAATCTTTTCCAGCACCACCTTCGAGGGAGTCGTTACCTCGACCACCATAAATTTTGTCGTTGCCATTGTTACCAAAGATTGTATCGTCACCACTTACACCGGGGCTGCCCTCTATGTTATCACCGTAAAGTATATCGTTGCCATCGTCACCATTAATTTGATCGTTGTCTGTCCCACCTTCAATATAGTCATTGCCAGAATCACCATAGATGCTGTCTTGACGGTCTTGACCATAGAGTTGATCGTTTCCTTCACCACCAAAAATGCTGTCATTGCCACTTGCAATGAAGCCTGAATCTGCACTGGGACTAGAGTCTCCAAAGACAACATCTTTACCAGCATCACCCAGGAGGTAATCGTTTCCACCTCCTCCACTAATGAGGTCATCTCCATTGCGACCTGAGACTATATCATCGACACCTAAACTAGTTATGATGTCATCTCCATCAGCACCATTGAGTGTATCCGCATTAGGCGTGCCTATTATTATTTGAGTATCATCCTTATCTACACTCCCTGTTATTTGCTCAACATTGGCACTAAATGTATCCAACGATGCACCTCCGGAGGCGATGGAGTCTGTGAAGCCAATGTTTTTAACGCCAGTGGATGACGTAGTTTTTGGTGGGATATACGTACCTTTTTCTAGCTGTTCTAGTGTTGCTAATCCAGTATTTTCATTTGTAGAAAATACTGGTTCAATTATTTCTGCTTCTGAAGTATCGAATGTGCTTGCTGTCGGGTCTTGGAGTTCTTCTAATTCTTGTTCTTCTATGCTGAGTATTGCCATTTTTTTGACCTCATTTCGTTAAATAACTTGGATGACACAACTATTTTTGCTCAATTAAGAAAGAGCTACTTTTGTCTAGCAGTAATGTTGCAGAAAAGAGTGAGCCTTTGAACTAACAAAAGTATTTTTAACTTGATGAACTCTTTATGGAGGTGTATAAATCATGGTTGCACTATATAAAACAGCAACATAGCTATACTCTCTATCGGGTTCAAACTGTGAGTTTTACGCGAAGTTCTAGTTATTGTTACAATTGTTTATATAAGCTAGAAAATACTATGCTAAAGATACATTGCTTAAGTAAAATACAATATATTTTATACTTGCTCAAATAGACAGAATTAGGACTATCGGATTCCGCAGTACGGGTATTAGTGATAAATACTCAAAAAAATTGAGCGATCGCTCAATTGATCCTGGAGGCTATTGAAAAAACTTTGTAATATGTAATTTGTAATTAGAAAGTCTTATTTAGTTTGGGTAACATTGTTTGAATATACAGTTCGCTTATATCCTCACACCTCTACATCCTTAGCCTTTTTATGAAAACAATCTTTCACAGGAGAATCTCTTTTTTAATGCCCATTGCCCTATACCCAATTTTCAAGCTAGTAACCAACGCAGAAAACCTTTACCAACTTGCCCTAATAAAAAACTAAAAATCCATTGTAATAGCGGGCCAAGTAGTGACAAAAATAGCAAAAACAAGAAATTAGTGGGACTAAGAAAAATACCAGAAGTAACACAAGTTAATCCCCACGCTAGCCAATTTCGATAGTAAGTACCAATAGAAGTCCATCTCGGAAGTTGATTAACAAGCCAATAGCGAATAGTAGCAAATACAAATGATATTACTAGCCCAGCGAGTATTGATAATGAAATTGTAAGTGATTGTACTAAAGGTAATTTCCAAGCTAAAAAAGCCCCAGGGAATAGCGAAGCTAGCTCCCAAGCTAGTAGATTTAATTTAGTCCGAAGATAGCCTAATATTTGTTCAATAAGCCAATAATGCACATAAACAACATTTAAACACTCAGGATTTTGGATAAAGTTATTTTTGATTTTGTGAATGATGTCGCCGTAGAATAAAACATTACTTTGTAAAACAATATCTTGTTCTTTCCAAAAATATAAAGCTGATGTATCTTCTGTATAATAAAAATTAAAAGTAAGTCCATATTGTAACGTCGATTTTTTTTGTAATGATTTACTCCATAATAATTTGACAAAATTTACTATAAAAGTATTGTCAAAAATTTGGAAGCTTTTTTTAGAAATTACTAAATTATTGTATGGTACAGTATTCTTCCTAAAGGAAATGTTATCGCTAAAACAGTTGTAATACCAAAGATAAGCTAATAATTTTGGCGGAATATACAGAGAACCGCCTATTTTTCGCGCTGCCTCAATTTGTTTTAAAACTATTTTATTTAGATAAAAACTATACTGTCCTGACTCAACCTTAATTTTAAGTTCAATAGGAGTGCCTTGAGGGATTTGTACAAGAAAAGATAGTTGAACATCAACTTCAGGATCTGTGTATGTTTTATAAGCGTTCATTGTCGGGATAACTTTGCGATACTTTGTACAATACCAATCAGAAAATCTAGTGTTCCACGCCACTGTTTTTCTCCAGCAACTATCCCTTCATTATGGATTTTTAGGATTAAATCTCTATCCGCTTCAGGTAATTGAAATAGGTTTTTATGATAACGGCTGATAATATCTCCATCTAACTGCATAACAGTTTGAGCATAAATAACGTCAATATCTACACTTGTAATCTGACCACCATCAAGTGCAGCTTTAAGTTCAGACATTTTTCGCAAGGTACGAATAAATTTACCATTATTCAAAAGTTCTTCAATCTCTTGCCACCTTTGTCGCAATTTTTTTTGATTATCTTGTTCATCTGCAACAGGAGCTGGAGCAGGCAATATTGGTCGAGCTAGCTTTATATATACCTGATCCGTTGGAATAATATTTGCTTTATGTTCCACCTGATATTTAAGACGTTCTTGATATTGTATTATCCTGGAGTCTGGCTCATTAGCTTCAGTACTTTTTTCAAGGAGAATATAAAAATATTCTCTTTCAAGTTGCGAGAATAGACTTGTATAACGTTTTCGTAATTCATCAGCTTGAGTTTTTTCTTGTTCTGTTAAATTTAAATTGTCTGGATTTGGAATTCCTTTGACATCAAAGTAGTCTTTGTCATTTATTGAATAAATCTCTTCATATGCTTGCCAAGCATTAAACTTTGCGCCAGTAATTTGCTCCACAACCATTGTATTTACTTCTAAAGCTGTAATATCATCGACTAATCCATTTACAGATGAGACTAATTTCCCCAGCAAATCTCTAGCCTGCTCTTGAATTCTGTTAGACATAGTAATAATTTCCTTTATTTATTTAAAACAAATTAACCTACAGGTTTAGACAAGTTCCTATGCTGTAGGTGTTTTAGTGTGACTATTAATAAATAACTACTATGGACGAGATGGCGACTGTTGTGAAGTTTTTCGAGATTTCATAATCTCTATAAAAAATCCATACAACTTCTGCAAACTTTCTATATTTTTTTGCATAATCTCCCGACTTTCCTTGATTTGACTTAGATGAAATTCGCGGAGTTCTGTATATGGGCCACTACCAACAAACTGGCTACCAACTTCATTGTTTATATCACCATCAATTAGATTTATTATGGTATGCATTCGATTACCTGGTTTAGCAATTTGTTGCTCTTGCAGTTGTTCAGAAGACTCTGGGACCCAAGTTGTAATTTCTAATTCGACAACTTCAACTATTGCTGTTTGAATAGCATCAATAATGTCATCAATATTGAATTTTTCTCCATTAGTATTCAGTTTCTTAACTTTTCTTTTAAATTCATTACTTGGTTTGCTAAAATGACTATTAGTTTCAGCAATATCGCTAAGAACATTACTTTCCGTGTTTTCGTTAAGCCTATTATTTACCATGACACTTTGAAGGTTACAGATTTAAATATAAACAAATATGATTATATGTTATATCAAAAATTTCACAAACTTTACTTAATAAAATTAATTAAACTAAAAACAACTTAATAATTTAAGAAAATGTTTTATAAAGAAATGTAAACTGGCAATTTTTTAAAGCCAAATTTATCTTAGACAAAGGACAATAACATTTTAGCTTTTGGAGTTACTGCGTTAGGTTTCTTAAGCGGCATGACTCTGAAATAATTCTTGAATTAGCTTTTGGGCGGTTCGTTATCAATCGAGATAAATTAGTTCCTACTTGTAGACAAAGTGTCATAAGCATATTTCTGATCAAAGACAAAGAACAAAGTATAATGTTATACTTGCTAATAAATTTATTTTAGTCAACTTGTTTTGTATTTGACCTAGCAAAGCGTAGACGTGCAATTGCTAGCAGACTTTTCTCATGCCACTATATATAAAATTATGTGGCTGTGCTGAAAAAACTAAAGAAATAGGGATGAATATGTTGTTATCGCGTCAAGATTTTACTACACCTATAGTAGCTTGTGTATGTATATTAGGAGTTGGGTTGATTCAATTCCCGCAATTGCAAAAACTAATAAATAGTAAACAATCTGCCTCTTTAGAAACTCTAGAGAAAGAAATAAAATCAGAAAATCTCCGTCTTAATTTTCTCAAAAAAACACCTAGTTTTGGTTATGATAATTTCATTGCAGACTTGGTATATCTGAATTTTTCACAATATTTTGGAGATGATGAAGTTCGAGATAAAACAGGTTATAGTTTAAGTCCAGAATATTTTGAAGTCATTCTAGAACGTGACCCACGATTTTTAGCAGCATATCGGAGTCTTTCTATTAGCACTTCATTGTATGCTGCTATGCCAGAACGTGCGATCGCACTATCAGAGAAAGGGCTAAAATCACTATCTCCCTTCGTTCCCGAAAAGTCTTATTACGTATGGCGATATAAAGGAATTGATGAATTACTATTTTTAGGCAATTATCAAGCAGCTCAAAAGTCTTTTGCAACGGCGGCAGACTGGGCTAGTAACTTTTCAGATGCAGAGAGTCAGGGTGTAGCTAATAGTTCCCGAAAAACTGCTGAATTTTTGAGTCGAAATCTTAGCAGTAAATATGCTCAAATTTCTACCTGGTCAATGGTTTTAAATAATCAAGTTGATGAAAGAACTCAGAAACGAGCAATCAGGGAAATAGAAGCTTTGGGAGGAAAAGTAATTACAACTCCTGAAGGTACTCATAAAATTCTATTTCCACCAAAGGATTAAGTTGTCATTCCTAGCATATTGCTGCAAACAAAGAAAATTTTGTGAAATTGCTATCCTCTCCATACTTTACACGCAATATCATTAGGAGCAATAGTGATATCAATACAATTGGCAGAATCTGACTGTAAAATATTAGAGTGTTTTCCTGTTATGTCCCAGCTGCGTCCTCATCTTAAACAAGCTAAGTTTATAGAACAAGTTCGATATCAAATGAAAGAAGGATATCAACTTGCATTCTTGGAACTTGAGGGACAAGCTGTGGCAGTGGCTGGATTTCGCATTTCTACGTGTTTAGCATCAGGTAAGTTTTTATATATTGATGACTTAATTGTTGATGAGTTGAAGCGATCACAAGGTTATGGTCAACAGTTATTTCAATGGCTAATTGAATATGCAAAAAATCATGACTGTGAACACCTTAGTCTTGATTCTGGTGTTCAGCGATTTGCAGCTCACAGATTTTATCTCATGGAGCGCATGAACATTACAAGTCATCACTTTGGAATACAGTTATAACAACAGGCAATCTGGTTGTGAAAAATGATATTTTTTGGTATAATGGCAAACTAATTAAGTCCCAAACTTTAGAGTTAGACATTAACGATCCAGGATTACTTTATGGGGCAACTATTTTTACAACATTGAGGGTTTATGAAAACTCTCTAGATAGTAATTTAACTAATTGGCAAGCACACTGCGATCGCTTACTCTCCTCAATACAAACTTTTGGTTGGCAGCAACCTGATTGGAAGCTTGTGCGTCAAGGTGCCGAAATTCTCCTCGCTCACTTCCCCGTTCTCAGAATTACCCTTTTTCCCGATGGGCGGGAATGGATAACTGGTAGATTATTACCAAATGATTTGACAGAAAAACAAAACAGTGGTATTGAATGCGCCGTTGCTAGTTCGGAATTTTATCGCTCTCTCCCTTCTCATAAAACTGGAAACTATTTGAGTGCTTGGCTGGCAAGAACTAGTTTAAATTCTCAAGAGGCAATATTAGTCAATGGTCAAGGGAATTGGCTAGAAACCAGCACAGGCAACCTTTGGGGATGGTGCGATCGCAGTTGGTGGACGCCAGCAATAAAGGCCGGAATTTTGCCGGGAATTGTGCGCTCGCAACTTGTAAACTGGTTGCAAAACCACCAACAGCCTGTGCGGGAAGAACCTTGGACGGTGGAGCTAGTGCAGAGATTTGAAGCGATCGCCTACACTAATAGTGTAGTCGAAATTATTCCCATTCATACCGTTCATCAGCCTTCAGGGTCGTTACAATATAATCCCTACCATCCTAGTTTTCAGCAAATAAAGGAGCTTTTTATAGCATGATAGCTACGTCACTTTGTTACACTTAAGGTAAGTTAACATAATTCTTAATAATGACTTTTCCGAGCAGAGACGCTACGCGATGGCGCAAAGCGCCCGCTAAACGGCTAACGCGCGAAAAATACCGGAGGATAGACCTTAGTGAATAAAAGATGGAGAAATGCAGGGCTGTACGCGCTGCTGTTTATTGTCGTCATTGCGCTGGGAACAGCATTTTTTGACAAACAACCCCAAAGCAGAGAGACATGGCGATATAGTCGCTTTATTCAAGAAGTTCAACAAGGCAGAGTAGAAAAAGTCAGTTTGAGTGCAGATCGCTCCACAGCACTGGTTACACCCAAATATGACCCAGCTAAACGGATTGTTACCTTAGTCAACGATCCAGACCTGATCAATACTCTGACTTCAAAAGGCGTTGATATTTCTGTTTTGCCCCAAACCGACGAAGGATTTTGGTTTAAGGCACTAAGCAGCTTATTTTTCCCTGTATTGCTTTTGGTTGGCTTATTCTTCTTACTACGTCGCGCTCAAAGTGGCCCAGGCAGCCAAGCGATGAACTTTGGCAAATCAAAAGCCAGAGTGCAAATGGAACCACAAACTCAGGTGACATTTGGTGATGTTGCTGGTATTGACCAAGCCAAGTTGGAATTAAACGAAGTCGTAGACTTTCTGAAAAACGCCGATCGCTTTACCGCCGTTGGTGCAAAAATTCCTAAAGGTGTACTATTAGTCGGCCCTCCTGGTACAGGTAAAACCCTCCTAGCTCGTGCCGTAGCAGGTGAAGCAGGTGTACCCTTCTTCTCAATCTCCGGTTCGGAATTTGTGGAAATGTTCGTAGGTGTGGGTGCATCGCGCGTCCGCGATTTATTTGAACAAGCTAAGACCAATGCTCCTTGTATCGTCTTCATCGATGAAATTGACGCAGTAGGTCGTCAACGGGGTGCAGGTTTAGGTGGTGGTAACGATGAGCGGGAGCAAACCCTCAACCAGTTGCTCACCGAAATGGACGGCTTTGAAGGTAATACTGGCATCATCATTATTGCCGCTACTAACCGTCCTGATGTCTTAGATGCAGCACTGTTGCGTCCTGGTCGCTTTGACCGTCAAGTTGTGGTAGACCGTCCCGACTATGCCGGACGCAGCGAAATTCTCAAGGTTCACGCCCGTGGCAAGACCTTGGCGAAAGATGTGGATTTGGATAAAATCGCCCGTCGTACCCCTGGATTTACTGGCGCAGATTTATCCAACCTGCTCAATGAAGCCGCAATTTTGGCAGCACGCCGGAATTTGACTGAAATTTCGATGGATGAAATCAACGACGCGATCGATCGCGTGTTAGCTGGCCCAGAGAAGAAAGACCGGGTAATGAGCGAAAAGCGCAAAACCTTGGTAGCATATCACGAAGCTGGTCACGCCTTAGTTGGTGCTTTGATGCCCGACTACGATCCTGTCCAGAAAATTAGCATTATCCCTCGCGGTCGCGCAGGTGGTTTAACTTGGTTTACTCCCAGCGAAGACCGGATGGACACTGGTTTATACAGCCGCGCTTATCTGGAAAATCAGATGGCAGTAGCTTTGGGTGGTCGAATTGCTGAAGAATTAATCTTTGGTGAAGAAGAAGTTACCACTGGTGCTTCTAATGACTTGCAACAAGTAGCACGGGTTGCGCGTCAGATGATTACCCGATTTGGCATGAGCGATCGCTTAGGCCCTGTTGCTCTTGGTCGTCAGCAAGGTAATATGTTCCTCGGACGAGATATCATGTCAGAGCGTGATTTCTCTGAAGAAACCGCCGCAGCCATTGATGAAGAAGTCCGCAAACTTGTGGATGTAGCCTATACACGCGCTAAAGAAGTGTTAGTGGGCAACCGTCACATTTTAGATCAGATAGCCCAAATGCTGGTTGATAAAGAAACAGTAGACGCTGAAGAGTTGCAAGAAATTCTGTCGAATAACGATGTGACAACTGCTGCGTTTGCTTAATTTAATGAATAGTTAGGGGTTAAGAATAATTCCTAACTCCTAATTGTTACAAAAGCCCGGTCATGAAGACCGGGCTTTTAATTTGGGGTTATATACCCCGAAGGTTTCGTTATAGAGTTTCAGTATAAATCGCTTGTCTGATAGAGACTACCACTTGAGCAGAATCAATTCCGGAAAATTAGAAAAATTTTTCTAGATACACCCAAATCAAAAACCTAGAACTCTGACTTTAAAAGGAAAAAGATACAATGTAGCTAAAATTTGAGAAGTCTGGATTGTGAAAAATTCCCGAACCCATCATGGAGTACAATCCAGTTGACTATGACCCGAATCTAGCAATGATTATGCCATTATTTGGCTTTGTTCCTTTACGTCCGTCTGATAGCGGACGTTATCTCAGTGGTTGGTATCGAGATAGTGCGATCGCTCTGTACGTATCACGTGGATTAGGAGTTTCGATTTTACCAGTGAGAATGGGTGTAGTCCCAGAGATTAGCTATTTTGAGTGGTTTCTAAACTCGGCTTGATTTTTTAGCGATATCCCCTAAGCTGTGTGCGTAAACACTTCTTGCTTACCAATACAATAAAGGCCCCTGATAATCTGTCGGAACTCAATTTAATTTAGCATTAGCGAAGCGGCTCCCTTAGCAGCTTCGCGTTCTCATTTTTCGGTGAGTTGACGACTATTGTAAGTACGTGGCTCTTTTTTGAGGCATTCTTCCAAAAATTTAATTTCGTCTTTTTCTTGACCCGGCAATTCCCAAAGCCCTTCTAGAGCAAGCTTCCGCTATTTGTGTAAAACCTCTCAAGAGTTTGGTTTTGGAGTGCGATTAAAATGATCTGTCATTTTTTTCACGTACCAACCATGTGCATTTAATCTGATTACTTCTGCTCTATTTTTCATGACTCGATACTCAACCAGTCGCCTATCTTAAACTCTGGATGTCGGTTTCAAAAATAGCCATGCTACGAAGAACGTAGCCGCCGTGAATAGTTGCGTCAAATCTAAAGCAGATAAATAACCATCCGCAAATGAAGCAATACTGCGATCGGTAATGCCGAATACCCAGGATGACAATCCGAACAGCCAGATTCCATTCTTGAGATTTCCGACGAATTCTTTAGAGTCTGATGGTTCTTGGTCTTTCATAATCTTCTGTTCCATTGGTGAAAAATCTGATGATTGATGTGAAATACCTGCCATTAAGAATTTTTTCTGATTCCTGACGTTGAATTTACACTCCTATTAAATATATTAATAAATATTTCACCTACTTGACTTCACTGCCCAAAGGTACATCTCCTTATCTTGACATTCATCTATTGGTTCTGTTACCTCTGATAGACAGCTATACGTTGAGTTTTCAGCATTACAGCGTCGGGTTTGAATGCTAAAACTACATAATTCTTAAATAACTATATAAATAAATATTTATATTTTGCTTAAAATCCTCCATAGGATAGATGCCTTACAGATAATTCCTCAAATTTGATTTCGGGTGGATACATAGTAGTAGCGCACAGGTGTCCGCTACTACTACGCTATGAGCTAGATTTCTGGGTCAACCAAGCGGGTAGTGGGACGACTCTGATATAAATCTTGAACAACTTGAGCAGCAGAAACTACACCTACAAGGGCAATGACTGCAACAGGTAACAAACCTTTGCCAAAGATGGCGATCGCTAGCAGTACAACTGCACCCGCAAGTCGATACTGGGAACGAATTTTGCAATAACGGATTACCCCAAATCTGTGTAGAATGCTGACAGCAAGAGAGCATAATGCTACTGAAGCACAGATGAGCCATCGCTGGGAGTCAGGTAGTGCTAAGGTTGGCTTAGTCAACAAGATTTGTTCTACACCAACTCCAGCAGCAGTAATCCCAATCACTAGCGGTAAATGGGTGTAGAGCCAGAGATTAACAACACCAACTTTTCCATGTGTCCGTGCTATCTCAATAGGTTTACCACCCAGGTTATCAAAATAAACCCACCACCAGCTAAAGGCGATAATTAGACCAAACACGGCGGAAATCACGGTTAAAACATCCCATTTCTGCTCAGAAACACCATTGGCCACTGCAATGATTGCTTCACCCAAGACAATAATGGTAAATAGCCCGAAACGTTCCGGTAAGTGGGAGGCGTGGGGAAGTAACCCCATGTGAAACTTCCGTCCTGTTAAAGGTGTGGCGAAGTCAATAATGATTCCCAGTGTCCAAAATCCGAACCGCCAAGGAATGGGTACAGATGCTGATATTAGCCAAAGCAAAGCTGCGATCGCAAAACCAATAGCGTAGCGAGTAGTCAAAGGACGTGCGGAGGGGATATGTCTTCCAGCACGAACGTACTCTATTACAAGCACAGCGCGACCAAGAGCATAGGAAATGGCGAAACCAGGGGAACTCTCACCCAAACCGTGGTGGATATTAATAGCCATTGCTGCTGCTGTCAGCATTTGTATACCAATCAGCAGGCGATGTCCCACATCATCGCTGTCAAAGCGGTTCGCATAGAATGTGGTGCCAATCCATGACCACCAAACTGGTATAAATAGAACTACAAACCCAAATAATCCTGATAAAGAGACATCTTCGTTGAGATTGTGAGCGAGTTGAGAAACTGCAACTACAAAAACCAAATCATAAAACAGTTCCAGCCAAGTGGCGTGTCGTTCTTCTTCAGTGTCTTCACCAATGCGTAACCTTGGTGGTTGGAGAAAATTTGCCATAGTGCTAATTGCTAATCGCTAATTGTTTTTTAGCATTAGCTGTCATCCATTAGCGAGTGCATAGGCGTCTCTGCGTAAATTGCTAAAAATCTGCTGACAATACAATTCATCAATTGTGCCTACCACATATTGTGGGCAACACATAATTAGTTTCTGACTTTTCACGGGAAGTCCTCAAGCCTCGAAAAAGCGTGGCTTTTTCCACAGCCTAATTATCAATAGCTGTAAGTTAATGACAATAGCTAACGAAAAAATCAGGGTTTAGGAAACCGCAACAATGAGATTTTCCATATGCCGTGAAAAGTCAGAATTAGTTTCTGGAATTGAAACCATTTCTAAGCCAGACACAGACTGCTTTTTGAATTTTCGGACAAGTCTAATAGAAATATTAGTCTGTTAAACATCGGCGCGTTATCGGCAACCTGTAGTATATGCAGTATAGTAACGATGTCCGCAGACTATAGATAGTTAGTTAAGTCTGGCTCAACAAACTCATAAGCAACTGTGCCAACAGGAGCAATCACATAAAGAGCTAGGTTCTGATTTTAAAGCGGGCGATGGGACTCGAACCCACGACGTTCACCATGGGAAGATGACATTCTACCACTGAATTACACCCGCGAATTGCTGCTATCAACTATGGCTGACATCAATTATACCACTATTTACAGCTGTTTTCAGTTGGCTAAAATATGCACTGCTTTAGCAACTTCTGATATATGAGTCCTGTAACTGTTCATATTGGAAAATCTTTTTAGCTAGCTGATGATGGCACTTACTATCATATTTAACTAAAGAACAATGTCTTCACCTCGCTCGGTGAAGCGAACCTCTTTAATATTCCATTGGGCATTACTTGTTAGGGTTTTGCGGAGACTACCAAACAGAGCAAACTGTTCACAACTAGAAAGAGAAGCTATTTGTCGCTTTGAATCAGGGGATATTCGCAAATCAACTATAGCAATGCCATTTTTAATGTTGACACGATATCCAGACAAGCTAAAGTCGCTTGTATCTCGTTTTTCTAAAATTTTACTTACTACATTTGTCACTGGTTCCTCAGCTGCTACTGAAACCTTTTCGGGAATGAGTTGTTGACATTGGGTATCACTTGTATATAGTGTGATGTTGGTAGTTCTGCTAGCGGCAACTTTAGGAGTTGATGAGGAAGGCGTATTTTCCTTAGGAGATTCTTTATTAGGAGATTTTTCTCTTAATTGAGCTACGCTAGGAATCTGCTCGGAAGTCTGAGACGATGAGCTATTCGTCGGTGTTGTGGTAGAAGATGGCGTTCCACTGTCAATATTACGAGCGGTGGGGTTAGAACTGCAACTGCTGAGGCTGACAATAATTGTCACAAAAATAAGGGGTAAAAAATATTTATTGGTTGTATTCATAATTTTGCTCACAAGTAATGTTGCTGCTATCAACTTCAGTGTTGCTGGTATCAATTCCACACAAATTTGCGAATATTGAGCCAGTTTATAAAGTGTCAACCCGAAATCTGTCAAAGTCAAGATTTGGGCTTAATTTTTGTCTAAGTCCCGTTATACCAATTCTTTGTGGGACTGCGCCAAATTTTATTGGCTTCTCCTTTCTTTTTGTCCTTCTCTAGGAGACGCTACACGAATGCGCCCTACCGTGCGGGAAGCCGTTCCGCGTCTATACGGTTCGTCCCTCATATAGTTTGACGCATCTTTATACAGAATTGGTATTAAAGCTCAAGGTTTTGACACAATATGTGTTAGAAATTGGCTCGTATCCAGCGATCGCAAGAGATCCACCCGACTTGAGAATTGAGATAAGAGTAAAGTACTAGTTTTCACTACTTTTTTGCTTAGTCAATTCCTGCACTAATAATTGCACTCCCAAAGCCAACAAACCAATTGCTACTATAGCAAATATCCCACTTCCTAAAGCAACTACACCAACAACCAGAGTCCGAACAGCAGAAGAAATTTTAATCACCAATGGATTAATTGAATGAACAGGTTTAGTAGCAAAATTTGTAGCGATCGCAATCATCAGAGAATACATTGCATATCCCATTCCTCCAGAAATAACCGCCCCAGTTAAACAGCGTAAGGGACTTGCTGTCGCCTGTATTTTAGTATCCGTTTGTGGCGTTAAATTTTGGTCACTCATACGATTTTAGATTTTAGATTGGGCCATTAAGAATAATTCTTGTCTATTTCCTATGCTTCATTAAGCAAAAAGAATTATTTAAACAGACGAAGCCACTTTAATACCATGTGTGATTGTCCGAGTTACAAACAATTCTAAATTCTTATCAAGAATTGCTTCTCTCACTTGCAGCAAAACTAGTTCTGCCTGCTGTTGAGACTCAAAAAGAGCAAATACTGTTGGCCCAGAGCCAGACATCATTGTTCCTAAAACGCCTTCTTGATTTGCAAACACTTCTCGCAGTTGCAAAACTTGAGGATAGGCTGGTAATACCACGCGCTCTAAATCATTGTGCAGTTTTTGGGCAATTTCTCCCGCATCTTTATCTACGACAGCTTTTACTATTGCTCCTGAATGAACTGCATTAGCACGCGCTGCCAAGTTGTAGCTATCTCTGGTATAAGAATTACCAAACTGCTGTCGATAGGTTTTGTATGCCCAAGCCGTGGAAACTTCCAGGCTGCGGTATTTTCCCAATACTACATATATATTATCTAAACTTGGTAGGGCAGAAAGTTGCTCACCTCTACCTGTTGCGATCGCAGTTCCACCCGCTACACAAAATGGTACATCTGAACCAAGTGTACCTCCCAACTCCTCTAATTCTGGCTGAGTTAATCCCAATTTCCATAATAGATCTATCCCTACCAACACAGCTGCTGCATTTGTCGAACCTCCAGCCAACCCAGCGGCTACGGGAATTTGCTTGTTTATGTTAATCTCCAAACCCCCATATTGAGCGAAGGCTTCGGGAAATTGCATCGCCATTAATTCTGCTGCTCGGTATGCCAGATTAGTTTTATCTATCGGTACTTGTGGGTGGTTACAGCGAACGCGAATACTGTCAGTGCTTATGGAATGTATATCAATTTGGTCTGCAAGTCCGATACTTTGAAGTATCATCGATAACTCATGATAGCCATCGGGACGGTCGCCAATGATTTCCAGATACAAATTGATTTTAGCAGGGGCAATTAAGCTATAAGAACGCATTTTGAAAGTTAAAATTTAAGGGTTATGGGTTGCTAGTTGGGAATGGATGAATTTTGGGTTTTGAATCAAAGCAATCATCTATGATATTCACTCATAACTCTTAACTGCTTACTCCTGACTTTTAACTCCTAACTCATTTGCTAGGATTACCCATTGCTGAACGCTGATATCTTCGGCTCTGGCTTGGGGATTTATTTTTAATTGTTCCAGTAAGTGGTTCAAGAGATCGCGTTCTATAACTGATTGCAAATTATTTCGTAACATTTTGCGCTTGGAACCAAACCCCAACTTTAAAAAATTCTCTAACTGTCGGGGATTAAGCGCTGGTATTTCTATTTTTCGGGGACGCAACCGCACCACTGCTGAATCAACTTTTGGCGGTGGATGGAATGCGGCCGCTGGGACTGTGCAGATTAACTCACACTCAGCCAAATACTGTACGCGCACACTCAACGCCCCAAAGGTTTTTGAGCCTGGTTTAGCATATAATCTTTCTGCTACTTCTTTTTGTACCAGCAACACTATTGAATCAAATGGTTCGGGATTGGGGTTAGCGATCGTACCCAGTAGCTTCTCAATGATTGGCCCTGTAATGTTGTAAGGAATATTGGCTACTACCTTATTTAGCTTGTGGAAATTGGGAAAGGCTGCCAGATAAGATGGTAAATCTAGAGTGAGAAAATCGCCTTGCAGCAATAAAAAATTTTCAGTCTTACCAAGCTGCTTCGACAACAGTTGGCATAAGTCTCGGTCTATTTCAACTGCAATCAGAGATTGCACTAAAGGTAATAAACGACGAGTCAGAATGCCGGTTCCGGGGCCAATTTCCAGGACGCAATCGCTTTCTGTACACTCTGCTGCTTGAATAATTGCATTGAGCGCCTTTTCACTTTTTAGCCAATGTTGAGCAAAGACCTTGCGCGGTCGGATCATCTGTATTTATTGCCTAGTCTAGTTTTTAGCTTTTTCTCGAAATTCTAATTAAAAAATCTAATTGGACAATTATCATGCAATCGCACTTAAATTTCCGCAATGAGTGCGGTAGTTTTTCTTTTTTCCAGTTCCCCAAATTTTTCGCTCATAAATTGTGAAATCCTTCTACAGCGCTAGACTCACTGTAACGGATCATGCCTATCCTCATCTTAGAGAAGCTTTGCGAACATAGCGATGGCGATCGCGATCGCGTAACCTCTTCGAGTACTCGAATATCGATACAAGTGCCAACCATAGGATGGGAGTCTTAAACCGTAAGCAAGCTCCGCATTATTATATATAGTTACTTCGGGCGTTTGAATTCAGGGTAAATCCCTTCAGGAAGACTGCTCAGTGCCTTTTTCGATAATGATTACTATAATCATTAAACCTGAATCATATCCAATCTACTAAGTAACTAGCAACGTGCATTATTCATGCAGGAAAGTTTAGCCACTTCGTTTTTGCGTCCCTCCCGTTACTTAACCCATTCACCTGAAACCCATGTCAGGCAAGCAATTTGAATTTTTAGAAAAAAAATAAATTTACCCCTTGACAAACTAGGGGATGACTAGTTATTCTAGTTAAGTAGGAAGGCGAGAGACGCCAACCACGACTGAACCTGAAAAACATAATACTTTGAAAGCTTAAGAAAAAACCAATCCTCGTCAAAAGATTTTGCTTTTGGGATTTCCCAAAAAAACAATCGAAATTATAACTAGGATTCCGGAAAATATTTTTTCGGAGCCACAAACTCGAAACACAACAAAACGGAGAGTTTGATCCTGGCTCAGGATGAACGCTGGCGGTATGCTTAACACATGCAAGTCGAACGGTGTCTTCGGACACAGTGGCGGACGGGTGAGT
>NZ_JACJQM010000190.1:0-7853 GCF_014696655.1 Nostoc sp. FACHB-888
CTTCCGATCTGACAGAAAGTATATTTTGATTCATTCATTGACCTTGCTACTATCCATATCTGGATTCAAAGAATCTTATTAGTGGGATAAGTTCAAGCTCTGACTGAATAAAAATTAATATATCATGCTAAATTACCTTCAAAAAAGCCATGAATGAAACCCTTACTAGATAAGAAAAATGAACATTATTTACTAGTTATTTATGAGGTTTAGCACTGATTCGGGCTTTTGAGCTTTATTGTCGAGTTTAGTTTTGATATCTAACTAATAATTTTGCATAACAGATACTGACATAACCAAAATCATTAAACCTTAAGCAAGCTAGAAAATTTTCTAGCTTGCCTAAGGTTTCGTTAAGTTATAGAGTTAAATATAGTGCTTGAATGAAAGTCTACATCTAGAGTAGTTAACCAATTTCACCTTTGGGTAAAGAGCAGATGAATATTAGATGCAATTGTATGAAGACAAAGTTTAGTAAATTCAATTAGCAATCCTTGCTGATTATACGCCTCTTGCAAGGCTAACTCGGATTGCGCTTTGCTTAACAATGTTTACAAAAATATAAGCTGCTTTCAAATGTTCTCAAGTTCATATAAATGATTTATCAGTGAAGTTTTGGGCTACAAGTAAATACCCTGGGTAGGGATATGCTAAAAATGATTTGACGGCAAGTACGCTGTGGTTAACATCTGGCAAGCAGTTAGTCTAGATAATTTATTGAATTTGATTATTAGGGCAAGTCATGAACAAAAAATGGGCTGTCAAACGAATGATACTAAATCTCACATCTAGTGAAAGCGAAAAACTTGAACAATATTACGTGAACACAGGTAGACCAACAACTGATGTGATTCGGAAGTTGATTCGTTCTCTCTCCATAACCGAGTTATCAGCGTCTGAATAAGCTAACCCTGAAGCCCTAACGGGAGTTGTACACAACCAATCAGCAGATATTATTGGTTAAGTAAAACACCATAATGTTGACCTGCACGACGTACACAACGCGTGTACGTCAACTATTCGTTGTGTTGTCAATACTGCAAAATAGTCGAAAGCAATGCATATATGCAACACGTTCTCGTGTTGCTCTCCACTTTCTTAATTAGTTAGTCAAAATTAGCAGTATTTTTACTTGCATCTTGCACTAAATTTTTTATTTTTCTTCAATGACTAAAGGTTTACCTCTTATTCATTGTGCTTTGAATACTATAAGTAATTTGAGATATTAATCATGATGATTAGGACGAGATAATGGACGAAGCTAATTTTGAAGACAAATACAATTTTCTTTACTCTCGTAATCGCTACTACGGTCAGATGAAGCCAGAAAACTTAGTATTCAATACCAATTTACAAGAATTTGCTCAAAAGGTCGGTTACATTTCTGTTTTGGAAAGTAATGGTCAGCTTGACCCGTCCGAGTCTTACAAGCAAATAAAGGCACTTTGGAAACAGTTGAAGGACAGTCAGAAAGAATTGGGAATTACTAAATCCTCACCATCTACTTGAACTTACTTAAATTCTGACAGCCTTAAGCATTCCCGCTCTCTATAAATTGAACAAGCCTTCGATACCCCGCAATTAATAGTGTTGACTTCACAGATACTCTAAATCATGTTTTGGCAGGGTAAAGTTGAAGAAGTTAAAGCTTTATTTGATAATTGCGAAGGCAAACAAGCTAAGAACTTCATCGCAAATCTAGTAAAAACATTGCTCCCGCATTGTCAACTATAGCTATTACCAAGCTGAACAACTTTGTTCTATTGCATAGGAGTGCAATCGAGTCTGCTATTAAACAGATTGGAGCTAGGATGAAAATTTCTGGCGCACAGTGGAATGTTGAGAGTGTCAACCAAATTCTTTCTGAACGCTTAAACTTATCTGAATGGTTTACTGAGTTCTAAGGTATCCAGAAGGGTTGATGGGAGTCGCATAAGGAAAGGTTCATGTGGTACGTTTAGACCTCTGTGGACGTTCTTAAGACAGCTTTGCAAAGATAGGTAAATAAAAACCCCAGCAACTCTTTCCCCATCAGGAGTCGCTAAGGTTTAGTCACCGGGCACAGTACAGATTGGGGCATAGGAAAAATTAGCTTGCCAATCTCATCCGCACCAATCTAACCTCGACTTTTGAAAGGTGCAAGGGCCAAATACCAATAAAAAGACACTTACGTTAAGTAAACCTTGCTAAGTATGGTAGGCAAATAAAAGCCCCAGTAACAGAGAGTTACTGAGGTCATAACATAAGTCTTGTTCTCGATTAATAGGAGCCAGCTATTAACTGTACGCCTGCTCAAATCTAACCTTAACTTTTGAAAGGTGCAAGAGACAAACGTCAAAGAAAAAGACATGGGAAATATAGTCATTAGTACCAATAGTCTGTTAACTAATAATTATGATCTTTGGAAGCGGGCGGCTACTCCTGTTATGCCTGTTGCAAGTATGGGATTCCCAGCGATTTAGGTTGAAAAGCAACACCGCAGACTGGATACATTTCTTTCTGTAATTTGACAAAGCAGGGTTATACCCAAGGGTAGAAGAGATATTCGTTTAAGTGTTTTTACGCAAGTAATTTGAGATTCGGTTGTACAATTTCATCAATAGGTTATATTCTGATAATCTTTTTCAGAGACTATACTTAGTAGTGCTGTTTCAGATATGTAATTAGCTTGATACATTGGTCAAATAGAACACAAAATTAGCAATGGTTTCACCGTTGCTCTACACATTCAAGCTTTAGAGCCATTACTAAAAAAACGAGTACAGAAATACTGCTTTCTGTGCATGGGCATAGATTTTTAGTACACCTGAGCAAAATTTAGCTGCCCCATCTATTGCACTAAATTTATAGATGAAAGCGGTTCCCAGCCTATTCAAGTAGTCTAATCAATTCTCTAATTCATAACTAATATTCCTCTGAAAAATTTACAAAAACTCAACTAAATTCCAGTATTATCACTGTAATTAAATTAATATTTAAGTACTATTCTCGATAAATAGATTCTATAAAATTGTTTGGACATTATGGTGAATAAACAGAGTGACGTAAGCAAAACTTTGCGTAATCGTTGTATTCCAGCATTAGTAGGTGAGTTTCACCTTCACATAGATGCTCAAACACTCTCAAAATCGTTTGAAAATTTTCTGGTAGAAAATCAAAAGTTTTGGAATTCTGACTTCTCAGGGTATCCAGAGCAATTTAGTCATCGTCCTCCCAAAATACATTTAAATAAAAAAACTAAATATGCCCAAGAGCTTCGATCAACCTTTAATGCTCTTATTAACTATATAAAAGATAATCCTAAATCTATTGAAGGTTACATTGAAGCAGAATATATACCTGTTGATATAGACATTGAAGAAAAACCTTTTAACCCACAAGTAGAAATCCCTCTAGTCTTTCAAAATTCATCTCTTTTACCTGGAACATTTCGTCAAGATGAAGTCCATATAACTTTGTTACGAGACTCATCAGATCAAAGATTGCTGAATTCTTTAAGAAATATGGGATTTTATTCTGTCTATATGGAAAAACCATTTGGAGAAGTAGAAATTTTTACAGTTCAAGGAACACGGAGAATAATACGCCAAGTTTTACCTAAGTTAATTACATATTTAAGAGCAGTAGGAGGCGCGACAAAATGTAGTATTAAAGAAGAAAGGATTATTTCTTGGTGGGCAAGCTCTTCTGAGCTTTCATTACCTTGTATTATTAGCTCGATAGCCTAAATATAGCAACAATATGTTAACGCAATTTGCTGCCTGCAATTTATATAAATTAGCAGTAAATTGTTTACTCAATAAAGAGCAAAGATAGCAAGAGCTAGTTTTTAAAATTTCTAATCCTTGCAACAGGTTCAACTTAGATATAAATTCAATACTATCTAAATTGTGACTTTTACCCTCTAATTTTTACCCTTTTCCATCTAAAAAGTAGAGTTTTGTGAAAAGCTTGCCTAGCTTCATATCACAACTTAGTTTATCACAATATATTTTCCCTAAAATCCAATCTACATTGTCAAGCGTGAGCTTAAAAAACAAAATTATTGGTGGATATGCCTTAGCTCTTAGTATTGCTTTAGGGGGAACTACATTTGGATTAGTTCTTGGTAATTATTATTAAGTGAAAGCAAGTAGCATTCGAGATTGTGCCAATCACCAAAATCAGTTATCAAGTGATTTACAAGTTGCTATAGGACTAATATTTGATTTCTGAAAAAGCTCCGTACATTTGAAGAGTGGTAAAATCAAAGGTAGTGTGTCGGATAAACCACTCAAACATCCACTTCACACGAGAGAAGGAAGGAATCAAAGCACAGAAACGCCGCACCCATGTTTTAGCTTCCCGCTCTGATGGCACATGTCTTGAATGTAGTCCTGTATGGTATAGCAATGTTGAAAGTTTAAAGCTATTTAGGATGGCAAGTGAAAAGTTGATTTTCGAGCCAGGGATTGGCTTACCTGGACGCGTGTGGTTATCGAAACAAGCAGAATGGCACCAAGATGTTTGCCCTGCTTCAGACAAAACATATCTACGTACTAAGATAGTTTTAGAGAGCGGGCTGAGAACTAGGCTAGCAATTCCAATTATCGCTGATGATAAAGTCCTAGCTGTACTTGTTTTCTACACATTTGAGTTGCGACATCTTGAGCCACGCTTGATTGAACTACTTTCAGCTTCGACTGAATTGGGTTTGATTATGCAGCGTCAGCTAATTGAAGAAGAAATTAACAGAGCTTTACAACAGGAAATAGAACTCTCAGAACTTAAATCCCGCTTCATTACCATGACCTCTCACGAGTTTCGCACACCTCTAACTACAATTCTGTCATCTGCGGAATTACTTGAAGGCTATAGCCAAAACTGGAGTCAGGAGAAAAAAGTTGAACATTTACAACGTATCCAAGCCTCAGTTGAACAGATGACTCATCTGTTGAATGATGTCTTATTGCTAGGCAAGGCAGAAGCCGACAAATTACAATATCAACCTTGTCCAGTCAATTTGTTTAAATTCTGTAGTGATTTGGTAGAAGAACTGCAACTGGGAGATGGCAAAAAACACACCATTGAATTTATTAAGAACTCTGAATGTAATACAATTTACATGGATGAAAAGCTCTTGCGTTCAATTTTGTCAAACTTGTTATCTAATGCTATTAAGTATTCATCTAAAGGTAGTATTGTTCAATTAATAGTTTATTGTCATTTGGAAGATATAGCTTTTCAAGTAAAAGATTGTGGTATTGGCATTCCCGCAGAAGATATACCAAGGCTGTTTGACCCTTTTCATCGGGCTAGGAATGTAAATGATATCCCTGGAACAGGTCTCGGAATGGCAATTGTCAAAAAAGCTGTTGATTTGCATAGAGGGCAAATTACAGTCAATAGTCAAATAGACGTGGGTACCATTTTTACTGTGATCCTACCCTTAAAATAGTAACTAGAGAAAATTTATGAAAAAGCTTTTAGTCATTGAAGATGAAGCACCTGTCCGAGCCAATATTTTAGAGCTATTGAAGGCGAAGAATTTTAACACCAACGAAGCAGAAAACGGGCATATCGGCGTGCAAATGGCGCTCGAACATCTTCCTTATTTAATCATTTGTGATGTTATGATGCCTGGACTCGATGGATATGGTGTGTTTAATACGTTACGTCAAAATTCTCTAACTGCTACAATTCCTTTCATCTTTCTTACTGCCAAAGCTGACACAGCAGATTTGCGGATGGGTATGTCTTTGGGAGCTGATGATTATTTAACCAAGCCATTTCGAGCAAGGGAATTGCTACAAACTATCACTACAAGGTTAGAAAAACAAGCCATCTTAAAAAAGCAACAAGCACAGAGGCTTGACCAACTACGCTCCAGTATTACTTTATCTTTACCGCACGAGTTGCGAACCCCTCTCAATGGAATTATTGGACTTTCTGAAGTCATGATTGATCATTTCGATTCGTTATCACCAACTGAAAGCTTGGAAATGTTAGAAGACATCCGAGCTTCCGGAAATCGTTTACATCGGCTCATCCAAAACTTTTTGCTCTATGCTGAATTTGAGCTGGTAAAAACGGATAGTGAGCGAGTTACATTTTTTAGAAGCCACCAAACTCTTTGTGCTAATAAAATTATTGCTGAACAGGCTATTTTAAAAGCTCGCTTTGTTAACCGAGAAGCTGATTTGTACTTACAAATTATGTAAGGATTCAGGTCTAATATTTAGGAAGCAGGGATGGGACAGACAGATAATTATTGGAATTAGCCAGCAGTGCTTGTGCAAAAAAATCAATCACAGACCGACTTTGACGACGGCAGGTTTGCACCACCGTCAACAGATAGGCAGTGTGTTTAAACCTCTCCATTGAACGAGAGCCACCACTAACTTTACGTTTTGTTACAGCCAAACGAAGCGAGCGTTCGGCTTGATTATTGTCAGGAGGGACTTCAGGGTTGTCAAGGAAATACCACCATTGGCTGGCTTTATCCCGTAAAGAACGTAAAAGGTTTCCGGCTTTTGCTCCGGCTAAGTCAATCCACTGATTGAGTGTTTGTTGCAACTTGGATTTGAATTGATTGACCCAATCGTTATAGCTGTTGGAGTCAAAAGTCTCAAACCATTGAGCATAACTCCTAAATGCTTCGTCAATTAAATCAACAAACGCTTCACCAATAGCTTGGTTGTGGAGACCTGGAAGTATAATTAGTTTTTTGAAGTGACGTCGTAGATGAGCCAAACATTTCTGTTGGTCAGCCACTGCATAACCATTGTAAACACTAAAATCGTCGCTGCTGAGTACCCCTGTATATTTAGCCCCTAAAATTGTTTCTAATTCGGAGCGTGAGCGAGTATCATCTGCTGTAAATAAACAGAAATCAGAATTAGCAACTACCCACAACCATTCTTTGATTCCTTTGACTGACCAAGGTGTTTCATCTACATGGATGTTAGGTTGAGTTTGTTTTACCCAATTACTTAATTCAATAATGCTTGGTTCAATTGCTTGAGTAATTTGTTCATTGGTGGCGACTAAAGTTCCTAACCCAATTTCAATTTGCCCCAGTTCCCACAACATTTCTTGCTGTTTTTCATAGGGCATGTGTGCATAATTATTTACCCATCCTAAGAACGCCTGTAATCTAACTCCTAAATCTTGCCCTGGAACGATATCTGGCGACCATGAGGCTGTTTGTATATTTCCACAGCATTCACACACGCACGTCTGACGTTGATACTCCACTATTTCAATGGGACGTTCCACTAATTGCGCTACAGACTGTTTTTCTATTTTTACTGCCACGGTCGCAAATGCTTTTTGACCGCAATAAACACAATCTTCTGGACGTAAGATTTCATAACGATCTACTCTGCCAAAACCAGAGCGCGTTTTTCCTCGATGCCCTGGTTGTCCTCCTGGTTTCCTTTTCGGAGCCTCACTCTCAAGAAGTTTATCCTGCTGTTTGTTCTCTGTTTTTTTGAGGATATCCCCCGATGGTGGTTTCGATGATGTTTTACTATCTAAATCTCTACTGACCTTGAGTTTCTCTAGTTCTTGTTCTAGTTTTAAAATTCTGGAGTTTAGTTTCTCTGTGGCGATCGCCTGCTCGACAATGATATCCACCAGTTGTTCCGGAGCCAACTGGAGAAGGGTTTCACGCTCTAGTTTCAGAGGCAGGCCTTTTTCCATAATTGTGATAGTCCGCCTTACATGTCACACTTGTCAATACCCCTTGACCTGAATCCTTACGTACGCTCTCAGCAATAAACTAAGTTGCTAAGTAGTTATTTGAATGAGTCATTTCTCTTGACTTTTAAGGGCAATCGCAGTTGTGCGATGGCGTATCCGCCCTTTCCGGT
>NZ_JACJQM010000191.1:0-7681 GCF_014696655.1 Nostoc sp. FACHB-888
TTAAAAACTTAGATCACTTAGGAATAGTAGCTGGACTAATTGATGAAATAGGAATAGTTGAAACAATCAACTCCAAATTAGGCATAGACGGGAGAGAAAAAGTTCGATAACAGGTTGGATCTTGCTTACGAGCAGGATGGAATCGATGGACTACGGTTGAACCACAAAGGACGAAAAAGCCACCTGAGTCACGAACAGCGAGAAGAAGTGTTGAGTTGGCTACAAACCAAGGACAATTGGGAGCTTGGGGAACTGGAGTATAAACTAGCCTTTGAATATGACGTCGTTTATGAGTCAAAACAAAGTTACTATGATTTATTCGATGCAGTTTCTATCAGTTGGAAGAAAACCACAAAGTTAAATCCCAAAGCGAATCCAGATGCTGTTGCAGAAAAAAAAAAGAAATTGAAACATTGTTGGCAAGTAAGCGTTCCGAAATCGAAGCCGGAAAATTGAGGGTATTGCTAATTGATGAGTGTCATTTAATGTGGGGAGACCTAAGTGGCTATGTATGGGGGAGAACTGACCAGGAAATAACGGTTCCAGTGGTAAATGAGCGAGAGAAACAAACATATTACGGAGCAGTTGACTATCTTGAACGAAAATTACTGCTTAAAGCTTATGACAGGGGAAATTCAAAAAATACTATTGATTACCTGCAATATCTACTAACTGAGTCTGGTGACCAGCAACTGCTGATTTTTTGGGATGGTGCTACTTACCACCGTTCTAAAGAAATCCAAACCTTTTTAGATGAACTTAATCAAGATTTGCAACCAGAACAATGGAAAATTCACTGCATTCGTTTTGCTCCTAATTGTCCAGAGCAAAATCCTATTGAAGATATCTGGTTGCAAGCTAAAACATGGGTTCGACGTTTTTGTGCCTTGATTCTTCTTTCTCTCATTTAAAGTGGATGTTTGAGTGGTTCATCCGACACACTACCTTTGATTTTCCTACTCTTGGAATGTACGGAGTTTTTTCAAAAATCAAATAGGATTCCTATATCTGCTCCAGATAATAATACAATAATGATAATCACATGGGGAATGATCAAGAAAAAAAGGGGTGTCTGATTGAATACAGTCCCCATGAAGGCAGAAAGTGAGAAAAGAACTACCTACTCTCACCTGCCACCATGAAAAATGCCAGACTATTACCATTGGTCAAGGATATAGCACAATTGCCTGGATACCAGAAAAATCAGGTAGTTGGGCACTACCTTTGAGACATGAACGGATCACAAGTGGTGAAAGTCCAATTCAGAAAGCGGTTTGGCAACTTAAACAGGTGTGTAAGCATTTAGCCGTTAGACCAATTTCAGTTTGGGACAGTGAGTATGGTTGTGCCCCTTTTATTCTAAAGACAGCCGACATTAGAGTGGATATTTTAGTTTGGTTGCGTTCAAATTTGTGTTTATGGGGCGAACCAGGAGCTTATGCAGGCATTGGCTGTCCTAGAAAACATGGTGATAAATTCAAGTTGAATGAACCAACAACATGGAGTGAAGCAGCATCTGTCTTCGAGGTAGATGATCCCAAACTAAAACGAGTACGGGTTAGTCTGTGGAAAAATCTGCATTTCCGTAAAGCGGTGACACGTCCGATGTCACTGATTAGAGTTTAACGTCTCGATGAACAAGGTAATCAACGAGTATCGAAACCTTTGTGGTTAGCTTGGGTAGGAGAAGAAATGCCTCCAATAGAAGAAGTTTGGCGACTTTACTTGCGTCGCTTTACGATTGACCACTGGTATCGTTTTTTAAAGCAACGCCTACATTGGACTGTACCAAAGCTGAGTACCCCTAAGCAATGTGAGCGCTGGAGTGATTTGATGCCTCTGATGACTTGGGAGTTGTGGTTAGCCCGTGATATTGTTGCAGATAACCCTTTACCTTGGCAAAAGTCATCAGACAAAATGACCCCTGGAAGGGTTGCCCAGGCAATGGGAAGCATTTTTGCAGTGATTGGTACTCCTGCCCTTCCACCCAAACCTCGCGGAAAGTCTCCAGGCTGGAAGACCGATCAACCACGTCAACGTAGAATTTGCTACCCCATAGTTAAAAAAACTACAACCAAGCCTCGCAAAGAGCAATCAGAATCTGCTTAGTACTGTAGATTTTCATATCTGAAGTCTGTTTCTTTTCAACTCAGCGTTGCTGAGTCTTTTCTTGTTGCCTAGTCTAAACTCCAGTGAAATATATGCGCTCTGGAAAGCCTATACATCTAACCCAAAGAGTCAAAGACGATGCCTACAGTATAGTCAGCCAGTATCAAGCAGAGTACCAAGGTGTAGCTCAGTACTACTGTATGGCTTACAACCTCCACAGCTTGGGAACACTGAAACGGGTTATGGAGCTTTCTCTGGTAAAAACTTTGGCGAAGAAGTTTAAAACTACTTGCCAGAAAATTTACAGACGATACCGCGCAACCATTGATACAAAAGATGGTACTTATAAAGTACTACAAGTCACAGTGGAACGCGATTCCCACAAACCCTTAGTAACAATCTGACTTTTCCCGTTAAGTCTTGAAAAGCTTACGGGTAAAGGATTTAAGAAACAGCACGGCAGATACGGTAAAGTGATGAAAATTCGGTGCTAAAGGTAACAAGCAATGCTGGACTGGTGGGAGAAGAATTTTGCAACTATATCTCTGGGCGATCGCCGATTGAATGAGCGTGCAATGTCAATCGGGTATGCTCTAAGTCTGGGATTCGGTAAAGCACTGTCAGAGGTTTTCAGTAGTGGAACCGTACTCAAGAGAGCTTATGAGTTTTCGCTAACCCAAAAGTGAAGCTGCAACCAGTGCTGAGGTTCCACCATTACGTCTGGGTTTTTGTGGTGCAACGGACAATATTGAAGTCCACCATATCCGCAAATTAGCAGATATTAAGCAAAGGGAATGCCCAGAACGTCCAGAATGGATGTTTAAAATGTCCGCACGTAAACGTAAAACCCTTGTGGTTTGTCGCCAATGTCACGAGAAAATCCAATATGGACGCTACGACGGTGAAGCACTCGAGCGTAAAAATTACTGGAAAGCTACGTGATACGAAAACGGTCATGCGTAGTTTGGAGGGGGGTAGTTGGAAAAGTGCCAAGACTGGTAACTCGCTGGCTACCTACCCTACCGCACGCACGGTTTCGAATGGGAGGGGTGATGCAGTAATGCACACCTCGACCCTACCGACCAAGACAGTACAGACTCAATCGCGTGGCTTCTATTACCAAAGAAGTGATTGCGTTGTTGGGAGCCCGAGGGACAGTAGCGGCTTAGTTGCTGAAATGAGAAAAGGCGATCGCACACCAAAAGAATTGCAATCGCTAACAAGTTTAATCTCGAATAAACACAATCATGACACAAAGTACAGCAAGTAACCTCTCGCTTTAAGTAGGTGACTATCAAGAGAAAATTCTCTTACTTGCTACAGATGCATTCTGCATCTGTATAAGAAATCCCTAGTCATAAAAGTGAAAAAAGCGATCGCAACGCATGAGAACTTTGAGCCATTTGTGAGAAAGTTCGATTTAAAGTTTGCGCCGATAAGTAAGTCGTGAAGAAAATTTATAAGCATGTAACAAATAGTTAAGCAGAAGAATTAGAGTTAAATCTTACACTTGTGTCTTCCCCTTGCCTGATAGTTATCTACACAGACTATCCCCGTCCGCCGTTCATCCAAGCCAAGTTGTACACTGTGGCGATTCCACCCCAACACTGTTTCTGCAATGCGTGCTGAACTATCGAAGTAATCTTCGGTGACTTTTGCCATAAAGCCTCTTTTGCGACTGCCAGTTAGTTTTTTGGCTGCATCTTTAGGTAGATTTGATGGTGTCGGTCAGCATGACTTGAGGGATTTCCATTCTAGAGATTTAGTGGTGGGGCTTGTAGATCCGCGCTTCCTAAATATTCTAGACATCTCCGAAAACTATCAAAGCTTTGCTGCGGCTAGCTTATAAGACGTAAATGCAAGCATCAAAAACTAGCTAGTGAATACGATAAAATAAGGATTTGAGATACTTACTGATAATAACAAGGCAAAATATGTAGTTATATGCATGAATTTTAGCCTGAAGGCATAGGATACATTTCGACTGGTAATATTAGCGCTCCAATTCGCAATCTTACTAGTCCACAAATTGTCAAGATAACTTGTTGATACTTTTTAGCATTCAACCTAAATCTGTCTTGAACAACTCGAAAAATTTTTACCGAACGAATTCGATGTTCAACAAAGATTCGTTTCGCTGATAATACTTTGTTTTGTTCTTTCTGTTCAGTTGTTAATTCTCGATTTTTTGGTTTTTTTATGGGAGTTGTAATTAAATCTTCTCCTACATAAGCTTTATCCCCCTTAAATCTTTGTTTGGGGTCAAACTCCGAGCGATATTCTCTGAATATTGTTATATCACTTTTTGGGCCAGGTTCCCCTGCCACAATATCAACGATATCACTACCATTAGGTAAGATAATTATTTGGCTTTTAAATGTATGATTACTCTTCTTACCTGAGAAATATTTTTTTTGTTCCTTATTATCTCTAGGTCTTTCCCTGACTTGTTCATAGCTATCTACTATTAGTTCATATTCTGTAAGCATTTCAATGACTTGTTCATAGTCAGATGCGTTTTTTTTTATTTGTCCAAGTAAGCTAGATGGTAGCAATTCACCTAAATTCGGCAACCAATAGTTAAACGTATCATTAGCTGTAGACTCACTTACTCCAAACTGGATGCCTAGAAGTTGAAATGTCGTCAGATGCCTGAGATAAACCAAGGTCAGAATTATCTGTTCTTTGTATAGATAATTTTGGTTTTCTACCCCCTCCACCAGTAATAATTCTCACTTTTTTTGATTCTAATAAAACTTGTTTCTTATCGTGTAATTGTTCCGCGTTTTGGATTAACTGTTGTAACTGTTTATACTCCAGACCAATTAAGCGCCGTGTTTCTTTTTTGTTTCCTTCAATATAATTCAGGATCTCGCTCATGTTTCTGTGTCCAAAAAGCTCTCTAATGTTCTCTTACCACAGAATGTTACTATTTTGGAGATATCTATTGGTGCCAAAACTGCTGCAAGAAGTCACTCACGATTTCTCCAAATTGATTATTATCACTTTTTAATGCGAATAAATATTTCGCCAATAGTGTCTTAGATCCACCCTAATAAAGGCGTAAGTGCCAGTGCCACGCAGACTTTGACACTTACACCAGGATATATTGAGCTATATCCTATTTTTATTAGGGTTGTAGATGCACGCGGATAACTTTAATGAATATAGTTTTGCTCACGATTGCTAACCAGCACAACCGTGTTTTTACGGCATTTAGCAATTGGAGAAATCAAAGTAACAGTATAATTACTGTACGTTCGCTCATTTTGTTAGGGGAAGAGCTAAGATCAAACCCTGATAAAATGCCCAGCCGTCTCCAAAGGAGACGCTAGCGCGAACGATGAAATTAGGAGCATCAGTGAGAGGTTAGAGTGATTGTACTTTTGTCAAGAGGTGCGGGAAAAGGCGATAAATCCAGCTTTTAGACTGGCTTTTGGAGATATTTAACCACACCTAAGTCTTGATTCTCTGGGGCAGCGAAGTACTTAATAGGATCATCCGTCTTACCTTTGTCATAGGCGACACTAAAATGATACAAACCACGAAATATCATCTCTAAAGAGATGCGGTCAAATGGTAAAGCTAATTCATCAGCTACCGCATCTTCCAAGTCAACTAACACAGCATAAATAGGACAGGTTGCTGGATTGGTTGTTATTTTCAGCTTACTACCTGTCCTTTTCCTTATCCCGAATTCAGGTTAGATAGTTACTCTTGCAAAACCACCTAGACGTTGGTTTTTTCAAGCGATCTTCTACCGCTTCCACGACCTTTGCTGACTAATGTTTGCCAACCAGGTAATCTGCTCAAATTTGCGGTACGGGATATGTTGTAATCTAGCGCTAAGGTCTTACCTTGCAGCACATTGTTAGAATTTACAGGTACGGTTTGCAAAATTACCGTTTTACCTGTCACATCTGTATAAAGAGCTTGGGCTGCTACTACCATAATTAACCCTGTTTGCAGCGGCAGAAAAACTAGTAAACGCCAAAAAGGTAAGGGCTTATTCGATTTTTGTTCAGTAGCAATTAAGTAATCCCGAAAAGTCACCTTACTGGAGAATTCTGCTTCGGGAGACAAGGTTTTATTTTTAGATTCAGAAGAACTATTAGTCATGAGCGTAGTCCTAAAAAGTAGAGGTATTGAGGAGGTCAAAAGTAACGAGATTAGGACTAACGCAGAGAAACTTTAAAAACTTTGAAGTACAGGGATTTTAGAATTTTGGATTTTAGATTTTTTATTCAATCCCTTCGGGTTCAGCAGTCACTCATGGGGGAAACCCCCAGACGCTCGATAACTCGCTAACGCTGCGCTATCGCCCTTGGCGTCTACCCTTGGGGGAAGACCGCGCTGCTTCACTAAAATTTAGAATTCAAAATCTAAAATTTACACTACTTCTTACTTGCAGAGTTACCACCAGGTAGATGGCGCTCAAACCAGAGTCCAGCACTAATTAAAGCAGAACCGCACAAAACAAAGACTAGGGACTTAAAAAGTAAATCGGTATCGTACTCTTGCACGCGGCTGATAATTTGCAGTGTTAATAACAGCATCTCACCCCAAAAAGAACTTCTGTTACTTAATTTCAATCCTTCTTGAATTAGTCCCCAGGCTAATGTTGCTAGAAGTACATTGAAAATAAAAACACCAACTTCATCAATTCGGCTGATAGTTTCATGCCAAAGAGGTACTATGGGAATCAAGGCAAAAAGGTACCAATAACAGCAGTCGGAAAATCAATTCGCGGCGCGGAGGGTTATTTCTTTCACATAGTACAAATAACCATTGAAATACCGCCAGCCCACTGATAATCCCCAAATCGATAATCGGCAGAGACTCGAATAAGTTTGTCAAAGTTGTTGACTAATTATAACTATAGCAGAATAAATCTGACTTCTCACGATCCTCCCTGCCAGTTTCCCGCTACAAAGATAATTATGCCTAAACATAAAAGTATGCCGCCTATAGTAATAAAGGTATCAGTAGCATTCGCGCAGAAAACCGTGTTAAGCTTAAAAGCCTTATACGCTAAGGATTTTCCCGATAACTAAAGTCATTGACTTAAACCTATTATCGAGTCATTACTCAACGATAAAATAAGGGTTTCAGCTTCTAAAAATGTTTGTCTTACTCATCTAATATCTTTTAACTGGTGTCGGTAAAACTACGGCTTTACGCGAAATAGCCCGTGTTTTGGCAGATGAGTTGAATAAACGTGTAGTAATTATCGACAGTTCCAACGAAATAGCAGGGGATGGTGATGTTCCCCATCCAGCCATTGGTCGCGCTCGACGAATGCAAGTAGCGCGTCCAGAACTACAGCATCAGGTAATGATTGAGGCTGTGGAAAACCATATGCCAGAAGTAATCGTTATTGATGAAATTGGTACAGAACTTGAAGCTTTAGCTGCCCGTACCATTGCTGAACGCGGGGTGCAATTGGTAGGTACTGCTCACGGTAACGAAATTAGACATGTCCGGAATATGATTTGGGTACCAAAAAATGGTAGAAAGTAAAATTGACCCTCTACCAACATCTAATTAAATGATTAGTATCTTTGATTATATA
>NZ_JACJQM010000192.1:0-7672 GCF_014696655.1 Nostoc sp. FACHB-888
ATGGGTTTCAACGGGAACGAGTACGTGTGTGGCCGCGACTAAGGCGATATAGGAAAGCAATCCTAAGCTGGGGGGACAATCTATAAGAATGAAGTCGTATTCATTTAGAACAGATTCAATGGCTTCCTTAAGGCGCAACTCGCGCATCGCAGCACTGACTAACTGCATTTCGGCTCCACTTAAGACTCGGCTTGCTGGAACCAAGTCCATGCCGTGAATGCCCTCATGAATCGGTAAGGGCTGCTCATCGATAATGGCATCAGCAACAGTTTTTTGTAACTGAGATGGCACTAACCCCATGAATTTGGTCAAGGATGCTTGGGGGTCTAGGTCAATGAGGAGAACGCGATGTTTTCGTTTTGCTAAGTGATATCCCAAATTTTGGGTCAGTGTCGATTTGGCGACACCACCCGCTTGGTTAAACAGGGCGATAATGCGGCAAAGATGGTCAGAAGTTGACACTGGCTTGCGTTCCATTTAGATACGTTAACGTTTGGTCAACCGACTCGGTTTTAGTTTCCAGTTTACGTGTATCAGATGAAAAAAGTTTATTTTTGGATAGAAATTCCAGTAGATTTTATATAACTTCACCGTATGTAGATTTAACAGTCTCACTATGCGGGAAAATAGCTGTTAGGTGTCTGCGGAGTGGTCAAAAGTAGCTGGTAGGGGTGCATCATGGAGACAAACTATACATTCAAATTTAATTCTGACACTGCCAAGTCAGCTCTAAAAGCAGCTAAATACGACCCTATTAACTTCTACGAGGCGCGTTTAAACCTGTTCAACCTCTCCGTAATGGCAGACTACGATCAGCTAATTTGCCTGCCCACACTAACTGCTATTGACAAATACTGGTATCAAATTGAAACAGCCCGAAAAGTACTTAGACAACTGGGTGGACGTGCATTACTAGCCGATGAAGTCGGATTGGGCAAAACCATTGAGGCGGGACTAATCATAGCCGAGTACTTAGCAAGGGGTATGGTACAGTCCATGCTGGTGTTAACTCCCGCATCTCTAGTTTCACAGTGGCAATCAGAGTTAAGTGACAAATTTAATATTGCTACTATCACCACAGATAACCGTGACCCGCAACAACCCATAGATGAATTTTGGACGAATAATCCGCGAATTATCGCTTCATTAAACACGGCTAAGTCTGCTAAACATTATCCCCACGTCACTAGTCGCACTTGGGACTTAGTTGTTGTCGATGAAGCTCACCACCTGAAAAATCGCACTACCCTAAACTGGAAACTGGTCAACGCCCTGTCGAAGCGGTTTATTCTCATGCTCACTGCTACGCCAGTGCAGAACTCCCTTATTGAACTGTTTAATCTGCTGACCCTCCTCAAGCCAGGACTGCTACAAACAGAAGCCGCTTTTAAAAAAGAATATGTCGATTCCAGGAATGGACGAGTCCCTAAAAATCCTGAAAAGTTGCGCTCCCTGATGCGGGAAGTTATGGTGCGAAATACCCGCGCCTTAGTAGATGTAAAACTGCCCAAACGCTTCGCTACTACAATTACCGTTACACCGTCGGCAGGCGAGGAGAAACTTTATCATGACTTGAGTGAGTATGGGGTGAAATGAGCAGCCGAACAGAAACTTACGCTAAGGAATTGATTAGTCGTTTTGAACCCAAGCGATCGCTCTTATAAACCTGTACCAATTGAAGGCTCTGAAATTTAAAAGCCTCAAATCCTTACTGTGCCGTACAAAAAAGCTGTACTAAATAACCTAGACTTTTACTGGTACAGCCAAAATAAGCTTTTTCTCCGTTTTTTGGTGACAAGAGCGATTTTATTTCTGTAACTCTTTCACAGCAAGGTTTTCAAGCGTTGCGTTGCGGTAAAATGTGTCTTCGCTATTTTTACCCCTAGTTGGGTGGCCGCCGAGATATGGATACTGTTGGCTAATGTACTACATATTTGTAAGTACAAGCAATACGTAAGCTCAAACCTTCAATCTTTCATTGCGGCTTTTAGTTGTAATATTTTTGTTTATAGGTTTGTAACACTTTCGCCAACAGCATCTACGCTATATCTACCTCATTTAGTAGTTAGTTTTTACCGAAGTTTATGTCTTTATTTACTTTGAAACTTGAAACACCACGTTTGTTACTACGTGAGTTTCAAAACAGCGACAAGGTAGCATTCGCCACTTATCGCTCTGATCCAGAAATAGCAAAATATCAAAGTTGGGATACACCTTATTCAGAAGCACAAGCAGCAGCTTTTATCGAATCGTTGCAGCATTTTACCTCTGGTATTTTAGGTGAGTGGTATCAGTTAGCAATTGAACTCAAATCAACAGGAGAAATCATTGGTGACTGCGCTTTCTGTATCTTAGCTGAGGATGGAAAACAAGCGGAAATTGGCTTTACCTTAGCGCGTAAATACCAAGGTAATGGCTATGCAACGGAAGCTGTAACTTGTTTATTAAATTATTTATTTAACCATCTAAATTTACATCGAGTGCGCGCTAACTGCGACCGTGAAAATATAGCATCCATTAAACTATTAGAACGAGTTGGTATGCGCCTTGAAGGTCGTTTTATTAAGAGTTTGTGGTTTAAAAATAATTGGGTAGATGAAATGTGGTTTGCTATTTTGCAAGATGAATTTGCAGCAGCCAATGTGTCTTTGCAAAATCACATAGGAAGTAAATAGATTCACCATATTCGGGGTCATCGTGCCGAAACGGGAAAATAGTGCGTACAAAAAAGCCACAGACATCTCCAGTTGATCACGGTTGCGGTTATCGTCGTAAATTTGCAGCGTATTTAGTTTGGCGTGTCTGCTGAGTTTTTGGGCTTTGCGGACATTGCCATCAGTTTTCTCAAGTACAGCTCAAAGCATAGTCCCGCTTCCCTGCCAACGTTGATCGCACGCCTTAATGACTGTCAAAAATTCCTGCTCGGTAACACCGCTAGTGTCACGGTAGGGCTGCACTGGCAAACACAGGCGCATCCTTCAATGCCTCACCGCGCAGTGACATTAACTCCAGCCATAGCTCTCCGACATTTTAAAGTGGGATTTTTAAATAATTATGGGACACTCCTAACTGGATAATTAAGCTGTGTTAGGGTGTGAGAAATGATTCCAGAATTTGACGAAAGTGGTATTTTACCATCAGGGGTGCATTGGGCAGAATGGTCAGAATTTCAAGAAATATTTGGTACAAATTTGACTAGACAGCGCATGATAGACGGTTTAGAACTGGCAATGACGCAACTAAAAGCAGCAGGCTGTAGGATTATTTATATTGATGGTAGTTTCGTCACCAGTAAACAAAAACCAGGAGACTTCGATGCCTGTTGGGAGGACAGCGGAGTTGATATAAAGTACCTAGAATCTATTGCTCCTACTTTATTTAATTTTGCGCTGCGGCGTGCCGAACAAAAAATTAAGTACAAGGGTGAAATCTTTCCGTCAAATTATCCAGCTAATGATTCCGGTACAATCTACATAGATTTTTTTCAATTTGATACTAGGACGAATACGCGCAAAGGAATTATTGCTATAGATTTACAAAGGTGGAAACCATGATGATCAAAAACGAGCAACAGTATCAAAATTCCTTAGAGTGGTTGCAACGCTTTGAACAGTCTATAGCAGAGTTAGATAGCAATGAACAATTGAAGGCAGAACCCGAACGGTGGAAGCTTCACCGAGATTCATATCAGAGTCAAGTTGACGAATTAAAGTTAGAAATTGCAGAATACGAAAGACTTATTAATTGCGATACTAGCAAGCCTTTAAAAATTCAAGTTGATTCTTTAAATAAGCTGCCAAATGCTTTAATCAAAGCTCGTTTAGCAGCCAAAATTAGTCAGCAAGAACTGGCTGATAGATTGGGAATTGCTGAACAAAGAGTTTATGAGTATGAGGATACAGATTATCAATGTGCCAGTTTCGTAGAAATCCTTGAAGTCAGCACTGCTTTGGGTGTCGAATTTGAAACTGCAACTGTGCAAGTAGATTTTGCAGAAATAGAAGCAGTTAAAAAAAGCGTGGACAAATGGCGTAAACAAAAAACGAATATTAAAACTAGAGCCTCATAAGTAATGTAGTACATTTCCTTTGCCCCACCTTTTTTTTAATATGAGTGAGTTAAGTGAGTTAAAAAATATTCGTGATAGCTTTCAACAAGATTTAAGAGACTGGTTTGATATAGGTCATTCTCTTATAGCAACAACCTTATTTGGAATTGACAAAATCAAAGAATATACATTGTCTAATCCTGAAGCTAGTTATAGCTTTAATGTTCCTATTGGTTTTGAAAACAGGAAAATATCTGTCAATATTAACACATTGAATTTACAGGAAGTCGCTGAAATATATTACAGTCATAAAGGTGCAATTACAGAATTAATTTATGGACGGTTTATTCAAAAATGGTATGATTTTCTTAACCAAATAATTGAACAAGTAACTAGATATCACATTACAAGTGTTAAAAATTATTCTAATCTACCTAAAATTGAATTGAAATTAGATTTATTTAATGACAACCTTTTAGAAGAAGTTCCTAAACTGTCATGGTTGAAATTTGATTCATATAGAGGGGTTGATAAAACAAGGGAGATTGAAAAAATTCTGAGCAAGAAGCTAGAAGATAATTTAAGTTATGAGATAAAAAAATCTATTATTGTTAGAAACCTACTAGAGCATAGACAAGGAATCATTCAAGACAAAGATATAAGCGGAACAGGTAAAAAAAGTATTAAGTTAATAGATGCTTTTGGAGAAGAAAAAGAATTTAACTCAGGTGATAAAGTTGAAATTACAATTTACGAAATATTTAGGCTAAAGCAAGTTTTTTATAATGCAGCCAAAAGTTTGATTCCAGACGACTCTTTCCCATTTATGGGTAGCGACGAGTTAGAGGAAAATAAAAAAATTACTGAAACTGTAGCTATCGCGGCAAATAAAACTGACGATAAACGGGAGCAACTTGTCAAGAAAACGAGAACTAAAAGTTTTGACAAATACGCCGATATTGCTCCTAAATCTAAGGAGGAACTTAAGCCTATTCTTAATAAAGAAAATAGTCAAATATATGCGATTCTCACCCTACTCATGAAAGGATCAACGCTTGATGAATTTGAGAATAAGGGACTTAACATCGGAACTGGACGGAAAGGATCGCGAACGTTCTTTGGTAAATACTTAAATGATACTTGGGGATACGGGATTAAGCGTACTGTTGACCCGTCTGATCCTACTAACATAAATAAGTATGTGTTTCATTTACAGTTCCCCGAAGGCGTTGATCAGCCTATATTTGTTAGCAAGGGAAAAAGTAAGAAAAAAGTTTAATGTGGCTGGAATGCCTGACGACCTCGATTAATGACCCAATACCCCATCTAGCTTATAGCTGGGGTTAATTTTGCGATTTTAGGCGTGTGTATGATGTGGGAAAGAGTAATTTCCCTACATTATTCAAAAATCCAAAGCAGAGATCGCGTTTTGTTTTTGCTTCTCAGTTACACCCAGATATCGCTCTAAAGCAGCCAAAGTCCGATGCCCCGATATCTCCTGAATATGGCGCAACGGTATCCCGGCATCGCTCATCCTGGTTAACGCAGTTCTCCGAAAACTGTGTGTACTAACGCCCTCAATGCCCAGCCGCAAACAGGTATCTCTGAGGATTTTATCGGCACTGACCTTGTGAATATGTAACAACCCATGCCTGCCGGGAAACAAGAACTCCTTGCGGCGGTTGGGGTTGTACTCTTCTAGATACTGCCTTAGCTTGGGATGCACTTGGATTTCCCTAGTGTCTCGCTTGCCTTTGGTGTTGACGCTGCGTAGTACTAACACACCTCTGACACCGTTGCTGCCAAACACGTCTTTCACTGCCAATGTGCAAGCTTCATTGATTCGGCAGGCAGCATAAAGACACACGCCAAACAAAGCCCGATCGCGTGGGTTGACAAAGCCCTCAGTAAATAGGACATTAATTTGATCGGGTGTGAGGATTTCTGCCCTGCCGAACCGGTTTATTTTCATAGGTTCTAGCCTACATGGTCTAAGATTAATAAAACAATGTAACTCACCAAAAAGCCTATTCTCTCGTGAGCGATGACACCCGATTAACCCAAACTTATCAATCAGCCCGAAACCACGACCGCTACAACCCGCATTCTTTCGTTGGCTGATAAAATTAGCTTATGGAGAGCAGCACATTGACCAATTGCAGGTATGATCTGCACCAGTATGATTTGCTCATCTTGCGGGTGTCTCAACTGTCTATACTCGCTTCTATACCAAGAGTTGATAAATCGTTGCTATCAAAACCGATATCAATTTTCTCTGCACCAGCGTCTAGATATGGTGTAGACGGTGCTTGCAACTGTAAATAAAGGTGAAACGGGGTGTAAATTGTGAGTTTTGACAACGTTTGTAAGGTTTTAGCTGAAAAATACCCAAGAGAATTTGCTAGTTGGTTACTGGCCCAAGCTCCGACACAGGTTAAGGTACTGAAGACCGAATTGAGTTTAGAACCAATTCGTGCTGATTCTGTGACATTTCTGCAAACAGCCAATCGCATTTTACACATCGAATTTCAAACCCGCACCATCTCAAATCCGCCGCTTCCATTCAGGATGCTGGATTACTCCGTGAGGTTAATACGTCAATATAACGTTCCAGTCACCCAGGTAGTAATTTTTTTACAAGAGACAAATAACGAAATTGCTTTTACCGAAGAATATGTTTCGGAGACAACAACTCACCGCTATCGAGTCCTGCGGATGTGGGAACAAGAATCAGCACTATTTCTTGATAATCCTGCATTATTACCTTTAGCACCATTAACAAGAACAACCTCACCGCAAAGGTTGCTATCGCAGGTTGCCCAGAGTGTTGCTAGAATTCCTGATAGGAATACTAGGCAGGATATTGCGGCTTACGCAGAGATTTTAGCTGGTTTAAAGTTTGAAAAGGAATTGATTCGGCAATTTTTAAGCGAGGATGTGATGCAAGAGTCAGTAATTTATCAGGATATTTTACAAAAGGGACAACAACAGGGACAACAACTTGAAGCTTTTCGGTTTTTAATGCGTCAATTAAATCGGCGTTTTGGTGAGATAGATGCATCGATAATTGAACGGATTCGAGGATTGTCTACTGAACAATTGGAAGTACTGGGTGAGGAATTTATGGATTTTACTACAATATCTGATTTGTTAACTTTACTAGAACAGCAGGAAAATAATTAAAATTTTTCACCACAAAATCAGGAATTGATTCGTCAATTTACTCTTTAGCAGTTGAGTGAACAAGCTAAACGCAGAACTTAAAGATGTTCGACAGAATGTCTGTCTATCATCACCAAAGGCTTTTTTTTAAGAAGGGTAATGAACATGGGTAGGTAGCCAGCCGCTCTTAAGAAGGAAGATAGAGAAAAGTTAACTACCACCACTCCCAGACTTAATCCTTTCGCTCTCCTCACCAATACATCATTCATTCATAATCAAGTTATAGTCGATATAACCAAGCATCGCGCCTCTTTTTATCGCCTCATAACGGTTCTTGACGTGCCATTTACTGTACAAATCGCTGGCATAATGTTTGACTGTACTAACAGAGAGAAACATTTCTTTGGCAATCTGTTCAAAAACTAAACCCTGAGCCAGTAAACGCAGGACTTGTATTTGTCG
>NZ_JACJQM010000193.1:0-7620 GCF_014696655.1 Nostoc sp. FACHB-888
TTAGATAGAGCTTGTTGCAAACAAAGGCTCTTTTTGTTTTACCATAAATTGCCACATTCTTTAATCTATAAGCTTTTCAGGGTATTTTGTCTCCCCGCAAGATTCAGTACTGCCCTTTGAAAAGGAACACTCATCTTTCATCGTTGGTTTTTTCGGCGGTTCGTATTTGGATAACAAAGCGCTAAAGTCGTAAATTGTTACTGTTGATTTGAGTTCAGGCTCAGGTTTTGGTTTCGACTCTATGGCGAGTTCAGGAATGCCTAAACCAACTGCATTTTTAATTTCTTGCTCCATGTCATCATTCTCCTTTGTGGGACATCTGCTCCACACCATCAATTGCTTCAACTAACTCAAACAAAACGTTGACAGCATCGTTTAACACAACATCATTGGTAGTAGAGAAATACTGTGAAGACTGAATTTTACGATAATCTTGGCTACTCCCCACAAGCCGTAACGTATATTGACAACCCTGCAAAATAGTCCGAATCTCTGATCTGGTTAACTTGATTTCCATATTGTTTATCTTCCTAAAATTTATCTCGTTGAATACTGAAACTAGCTCCGACCAAAGAACTGCCCAAGAAGGTGGAGAAACAGACCAACATTGCACCCAGGCAAATATTTTTCTGTTGCTTCCAATCAGAGATGATTATGTTGGGATTAGCATTTGTATTAATAATCTCCATTCCCCAGCACCCTACTGCCCCTACTCCTAAAAACCCAGTTAAGAGCAGAGAGATAATTGCAGTTGTTTCTATGGTGCGGTCGATGAATACTTTGGGGCTAAATCTTTTTCGAGTCCGACGAAGAGCTAATTTATTAGGAGTGTTTGAAGGCAAAGATGATTGATGAGTTATTTTATGGGTCTTCATTTTGCTTCATCCAACTCGACAAAAAAACCTGCACCAGTATTTGTCACTTTTACCAGCTTTCGATTCACTAATGTTTGTATGACACAGAGGCTAAAGTTGATACTGCACAATCGAGCGCTACCCCCACAACGACGAAGATACTGTAGGCATAATGAGGACTGGTCAGTAGGGGTGGAATGAGTGGATCTTCTGGGCATAATCTTGGCTATGACTCTATGATCTATAAATGATGTGAATTGAAAAAAAAATCCTTGACCAAATGGCATATCTGGGAAATGAACACAAACCATTCCATGTGCTGAATACTGAATTACTGCCATAACCTTGGGTCTTGTTCTCCCAGTGCTTTAATGACTTTGACAACTGAATTAATTGCTGGAAGATTAGCCATTTTTAATCATTTGCTGATTAACTTGTTATTGATTAGTAATTCGAGTTTTCACCGATTCCATATTGCCATTTGAGAAAACTGACGGGAGTACAGATTTCCTGCCAATCACAAGCTCCCATTGGGGCATTCCAGTCCTGTCGGTATTCCTCTCCAAAATACCCCATTCCCCAATGCCAATCATCATAGTTCGGCTGTGACTCCCATCCAAACCAGAGAGCAACATTTACTTTAACCAGATAAAAGAACTTAATAATCCATCCGCCATCGTAATCAGAAATAAAATCGTAATATTCTCCTATAAAGCGTTCATTCGTTAATGTAATCAAATCCATTCTTGACCAAAGATTCATCTGTTTATTTCCTCTATTTTGTAATTCACTGCGTACAGTTTTGTGATATGAGTTTGTTGATTTAATCTGGATCAACTAGCGGCTCGGCACAACCCATGAACTCACTCAAACAATGCGGTACATCTCCTAAGTAACTGTGCGTTCACTTATTTTGAGAGTCGTAATGCTGAAAGTGACTTATCGTTTGATAAACTGGGTTCATGTTTGACAACACCTGCAAATTTATCGCTGAGATGTATTCTCCTGATTTCGCTACTTGGCTATTAGGAGAACCGATTACTTTAACCAAATTAAGTCCTACAGAATTGTCTTTGGAACCTATTCGTGCTGATGCTTTAATCTTGCTGCAATCAGATGAAGTTGTTCTCCACATTGAATTTCAGACCAAACCCGATGACAATATGCCGTTTCGGATGGCTGATTACCGTTTGAGGGTATATCGGCGTTTTCCTAATAAACGAATGCACCAAGTGGTAATTTACTTAGCTAAAACTGAATCAGAGAAGGTGTATCAAACTACTTTTACTACTGAAAGTTTACGACATGAGTTTTCAGTGATTCGGTTATGGGAGCAGCCTCCTTCAGATTTTTTGAGAACCCCAGGGTTATTACCATTTGCTGTATTAAGTGCGACTGACAACAAGGTTGCTACACTGCAACAAGCGGCCGAAACTATTGATAAAATCCCTGAAAGGCGAACTCAAAGTAATATTGCTGCCGCCTGTGCAATTCTGGCTGGGTTAGTATTAGAGCAAGAAGTGATTGGGCGTTTATTCAGGAAGGATGTTATGCAAGAATCAGTGGTTTATCAATCAATCAAGACCGAAGGTAGCGATGAAAAAGCCCGTAAAATTGCTATTAACTTATTAGCTGAGGGCATCAGCGTTGATGTGATAGCTCGGGTTACTGGTTTACCAGTAGAAGTTGTGCAACAATTACAGCAGGGAGAATCTGAAAACCAAGAGTAATTTTGCTACTATTCTTATACTGAATCGGCTCAACGAGGGTTGTATTTCAATCTCCGATTTCCTGCGATACTCAGTACGGTGGTTGCTTGTTGACAATAATACCTCTTTGTTTGATGAGTACGATTACTGTTAATGCAAAACCAGCGTTTCTAAGAGAACGTTAAGATTGCTGCCGAGTGTTTTCTCACTCCTGAATTCTTACTATGATTGCTCAATTCAGTTCAGGTAATTGTGCAAGCGCTCCCTCCATCCATGCTTGAATTGCTTCCATCTCAGAAACACCTCGTAATACAGCATCGATTACGTGTTTCTGATAAGAGTTAGCAGCACGGTTTGGATGCCCAAACTTATTACCACCCCAAGCCAAACACATGGTCTTCACTAGTTCATCAATTTGAACAGAGTCAAGCTCACTCGGACTCGTAACATTTCGAGAATGCAGCCATTCTTTCACCAAATCCAACGGATAATTTAAAAGTGTGCGAACTTCTTTGATTCGCAAATCTTTTGGGCTTATTGATGGCGGAGTTACAGCTTGTTTAGTTGGCTGAACTCTATACTGTTGATTGTCTTTGCGGGGTCTAATATTATTTTGTGGTTGTTCAGTCTTTTGAGGAGTAGTTGCGCCTTCAGCATCATTGTCTTCATCAGCCGTCACTGATAAAATTGCACAGACCGCATATCGACGAGCATAGGTCAAGGCTGCACCAAACTTCTGAGAATCACTAATTTCCGGAAGAGGATAAGTACTAGTGATACTCTCTCCAGACTCATGAAAAATATGAGTCCGTAGTACGGTTTTACCTTCAAAGATTTCGGTGGTTTGAATTATTACTAATCCATGTTTACCAAGCGCAGGAGTGACAGCATCTAATACAGCATCTAGTGTTGCATATTTGCGCTTGTAGTGAGGATTAGTACCGTCTTTTTGGATGGGATTAAACTCTGCCTTTGCCTTGATTAAAGCTTTGATTAGTTCTTGCATTGTCCGGCTCCTCTTTTACCAATCATTTTCGTTGATATCACCAGACACTTTTTTGCTAGACTTAGCTTTATTTATCTGAAACTCTGAGGCTTTTAGCACAGGCATTGCCGCTTGTTTTACCGAAGCTTTTGCTTGTTGATAGAGGAATTGAGTTATTCCATCAGCATCTTCTCCATCTTCCACTTGCGCCCATAAAGAACAACCTAAATCAAGTGATTCAAAATTGCCAAGATTGAATTTTCTAGAGTAGCTAACAGATACAGTGGTAAATTTCATAAGATGTCGGGTTTGCTATATATTGATTGTCAATTTTCTTCGCTAGTATCAACCATCTCAATGCTGAGTCTTTTACATAAATCGCTAGCTTTTACACCAACAATTCCTGGTTCAATCTCAGTAGATAATTCCTCGATGATTGAATGAAAGCCAGGGTCTTGATCATTGATTTCAACCTCAATCAAACCTGCATTACTCGATATAACAGTTGCCCAACTTGGCAAAGATTGAGGAATACTCGTTGCATAGAATTTCATGATTCTGATTCCTGATTAAACTTGACTTCAACGATTTCTTCCACGCAACCCATTGCCTCACCCAAGTAATGCAGAACATCGGCTAAGTGAGTTGCTGCTTCTGGGTCAATCTTTTTATCAGCAATCAACAAGAGCCAGTTTTCATCTTGAGCAATCGTCTGAATCTTCAGGTAACACAAGTTAAATTCTTGTAGGATTTCTATGGGTAACATTGTTATATTTGTGGAACTAAGAAAAACAGTCTGATTGAGGAAGTGGGCAGCAACGCCCACCCCTTTCCTTACACTGCAACCAAATCAAGAGCTTGTGGAACGTATCTCTTTAACCGCTCCCACTCGTCACTCGTCAACGCATCAAATTCTTTATCGAGTAATTCCTCTTCTGTAGGTGGTTGCTCTGCAGCCGTTCTTAATATCCTTGCCACGTTCAAAAATTCATCCAACCCAGCAGCTGCATCAACCGACTCGGCATATCGAAGAGAATCCACACCGTTAGACCAGTGGGTAATATGCTGAAATATCACCCCAATCATCGAATCAGCTTTGTACACTCGATAATTCCTGGGGCAAGCTCCGCCAACGTAAACCAGCTTGTATCCAGGAATCTCCTGCACCTCTGCGTTGGGGTCGGTTGGAGGCAGGAGTATTTTGTCAAGAGACTCTTCTAACTCCGTCTGTTGAAGAGGAAATGTGGTTATCATATCCGATGTGCCATGATGATTTCGATTGTCTAAATTTCGGTTGAGCGGCGATTGCTTTTCTCTTGGACTGCGATCGCCTTTTTCACTTCAGGAATTTATTACACCTCTGCGTTGGAGCTGGTTGGAGGTAAAAGAATTTTCTCTAGGCAGTCACCTAAACCCAGATCAAGAAGTGCAGGGTTACTTGCTGTACTTTGTGTCATGATTGTATTTATTCGAGATTAAACTCGTTGGCGATTGCAATTCTTTTGGTGTGCAATCGCCTTTTCTGACTTCAGCAACTAAGCCGCTACTGTCGCTCGGACTCCCAACAACGCAATCACAAGTTCCGCACTCGGAGCCACACGATTGACTCCGTACTGTCTTGGTCTGGCGTACCAACCTTGTTGATCGCACCCGACGAAGCCGACAAAACGCCCGTCTTGGTAGAGTTTGGTGCTGAATCCCAACCAATCAACTTCGCCGTGATACAGACCAAAAACAGTGCAGGCTTTTTCTAATTCCTCGCTTAAACCTTCGTTGCGTTCCCTTGGTGTTTCTGGAAGTGTCGCTTTAACCTCTGCAACTCTTGTAGCGAACCAGTTGCGATCAAATGGGAGCCGTCCGGGTTGAGTCGATGGGGGATATTATTCCCCGCACCTCTCAGTTAGATCCGTGCGTACCCGTTTCCGTGTACACGGCTCCCGATGTTCTTAGCTTGCGCCTTTGCTCATGTGCTTGTAATCGTGGCAACTCTCATGAATTGCTTCAAGATTATTCTTTTTCCAGTTGGCGTGATTTCCGTCGATGTGATGCAGATGAATCCGTTCTTCATCGATGAATTTTAGACCGCAGGATGCACATCTATGGTTTTGCTTCTTAAGAGCAATAGAGGTTTCGCTGTCGTAGAGCTTGCTATTACGTTCGCTCCAGTAGGCTATGTCTCCGTCGTAAGGTGATTTAGTTCCTTTGACAGAAACGTGTTTGTTTTCGGAGTAAGAAACCTTTGGAAATGCCTTTTTTATTAGCTCCTGGCATGTGTGACGATTTTGCTTGGTTTCCTTGTTGGGGTAGTGTTACGGAAGCTGTCACCAGGGGCAAAGTAGCTCTAAAGTCCTTAGAGGACTAGGTTTCAAACTTTTCACCTTGAGGGGACACGCGATAATGCCAGGGAAAGAAAAATCCAGCTTTCACTCTGACTGAGTGCTTCCCAAAAAAGTACCGAATTTTGTATGGGAGTTGGCACTTTACCTGTTTACAGTCTGGATTAGCAGGGAAAAATCCTGAAACTGTATCATTGTCCCAAGTAAAGTTCCGACTCTAGTCAAAATCGGAACTTTTTAGCAATGATGAGCAATCGCTATCCCAAATCATCATAAAGCAATACGGTTCAGTTAAGGCTAAGAAGCTTATTAGTAATGTGAAACTTCGGAGCCTCTACTCGTTTTCCAGTACCTCTGTGTCTTGGCTTTTTAGAACGAAACTTTGATACAGGTTTTTTCACAACTCTGGGATTAGTACGGTGAATTCGTTCGGGTAATAAAGTATCCAGAATTTCTAGGGTTAGCCAATTGAAAAAAAAGGGAATTCTTCTGCTTGTAAGCGTTGAAACTTAGGAATGGCACGACGGATGACTCGTAATGTTCCTGTAAAACTTAGACGCAAAGGAGGAACAGAAGCACTAGTTGCAGCTTGAAGCATCAACACTCTGACTGACCAATGCCCCAACAACCAACCATACACTTCTTGTACAACTTCTCGTGGTTTTTGGGAACGAACATGGGTTTTCCGCCCCAAAAGATGGATTTTCAATTCATCAATAGTATTTTCTACTTCCCATCGCTGATGATATTCTCTTGCTAACAGTTCTGCTGGGAATTTTTCAATATCTAATAAGCTAGTTATTAAGCGATAAGTAAGTTGTTCAGCAGGGTTTTCTGGATGCTCAATTGTGTATTCAATAACTCTTACCAAGAGTGGCTGACAACCTTTTTTTCTGAGTTTTCCTGAAGGATTAATATATGACAAATAAGAGCCATCTTCTAAGGTTTTTTCACAGATAAATTTTACATTTGCTGGAATTCTACCTAGATAGTCGCACCCCTGAGACACTGTTGAAGATACCATTCCATAGGAATGTAACCCCCTATCCCACATTAACAACATTCCTGATTTCACCGAGCGTAATAATTTTAACGCTCGGACTCGTTCTCCTATCCGATAAGGACACATTAAGGCATCAAATATAATGTGCGTTCCTGCCTCTATCAAAACGACTAATCTCACTTTAGGGAATGCCGCGACTGTGCCAGGGCGACTGCTGGGACGACCAAAAACTCTCGCATTTTCATCGCTGTCTGGAACATCAAAACAAGTGCCATCAATTACCACAATTCGCAGTCCATTTAAAAAGGCTCCCAATGTTTCATCAGTCGCCATTGGTTGTACTAACTCGTAGAATAATCGGCTCATCACCTCTGCCCCTAAGCGCTGTCGAGCTTGAGTAATTGCTGATTTACAAGGCACTCGCCAATATTTACCAACATGAACCCATGCTTCCGACATTCCATCAACTAAATTTTTGAGTACATCCCGCATCGAATCTCTTGACCACAGGCTCATGGCTATTAGTAGACAAACTACCAAATGTGCTGGTAAAGAGCGATTTCTCTCTTCGCTAGCTTTACTTGCTGCGATCGCTCGCTCAATAGTAGTTGCAGGTATAGCTATCTCTATAGCGAATGGCACTGAAATAAGCCAAGATATAGTTAAATTAAGCAGTCTGTAATTGACGGCGTAATTGATTTCTAGGTTGTTTCATTAATGGGTAAGCTTTGGG
>NZ_JACJQM010000194.1:0-7542 GCF_014696655.1 Nostoc sp. FACHB-888
TTGTAACTTACTAGCAGCAATTTATAACTATGAGTTAAATTTAGCAATTCCAAAATGCAAACCCTTGACTATAACATAAAAGTAATTTTGCAAGAGGTCTACTATTAAAACTCTCATGGATGGTTCTCATACGGATTTGATAGAACTAGTTAATCAACACGATGGGAAAAAGACTGTTCACAGTGTTCTTAAGTTTTTATCACGGCATCTTTTCTTAATCCTAGTTTTGCTGTGGACACCTTTAATCCTAATGCAGACTTGGAATATACAGCATTCTTGTTCTCCTTTAGTAAATTGGGGAGAAGATCGCTGCCCGATTGAAAGAGTAACTGTTAGTCCTAGAGAGTTAAAGTTAAAAATAGGGAAGTTATCGCAACTTAAAACTGATGTTCGAGTCACAAATCAACTTAGAAATGCAAGCACAGTAGACCGAGGAGTGCGATGGATTTCAAGTAATGAAAAAGTTGCGACAGTTAATGCTCAAGGTCAAATTCTTGCAGTTGCTCCTGGCATAGTAAAGATTACAGCCATTTCTAAGAAAGACAAAACTAAAAGTGATACTGTTGACTTTTTGGTAGAAGGTATTACCAATATCGAAATTCAACCTAAAAGTCTTGCACTTGAGGTAGGACAAGCTCGAACATTAATATCCAAGGTTAATGGCTTTGGCAAATTTGATACTGGGGTTAATTGGTCATCAGCTAACAAAGAGATTGCAACAGTTGATAACAGTGGTTTAGTTAAAGGTATTGCACAAGGTGAAACTACTATTCAGGCTGTTTCTGAACAAGATACTCAAAAAAGTGTAAGTACTAAACTGAAAGTTTCTCATAATATGATTATTGAGCGAGTCATTATTAATAATAATGAGCCTATTAATGATTTGAGAGCGGGAGAAATTAAAACAATAACAGCAAGAGTGGAAGGTTTAGGAAGTAATAGTGAGGATATTACTTGGTCTTCTAGCAATTCAGATGTAGCAATTATTCTTGGACAGGGACACACAGCTGAATTAGAGGCAATGTCAACTGGTGAAGTAACAATTATAGCAACATCTACCCAAGATAGTAGTAAAAAAGCAATGATTCAGTTAGAGGTTTTACCAGCTACCGTTAATTACATTGCTGTATATCCTAAACAACTTGAGCTTGATATTAACAATATAGCTAGATTGTGTTCCACGATCAAAGGTATAGGCTCAATTGATAAAAGTGTATATTGGTCTTCTAGTAATGACCAAATTGCAACTGTTAATAGTGAGGGTTTGGTAACTGCAAAATCTAAAGGTGAAGTACAAATTATTGCCACTTCAAAACAAAACTCTGACCAAAGCGCAAGTACTAAGCTCAAAATTCCTAGAGGAATAGATTGGCTTGCTATTAGTACTGGTTCAATTGTTACTGCTGGAGCAACATTAGTCGGTGTACCCTTACCAGCCGCTATAGCTTTAGGTTCAGCAACAGCTACAGGTATACATAACTGGCAAGCAGTAGATCCATTTTTATGCCGTTAGGAATTACTGCTAAATTTACTTTTGAATTTAGAAAATTTATTTCATTTGAGGTACAACTATGAACTCCCCAAACAATTCAAATCAAAACTCTCAATCAAGTTCTTTTATCTCAGCAGATTTAATCAGAATTATTGTAATACTAGCTTTTGCATCTGGCATTATATATTTGATTAGCTCTCATTCTGATTGCTGGTTTAGTATTTCGTGCCAACCTGATGTTCATAAAGCTGGATACGAACTTTCAACAGTCTTTGTTGGATTTTTAACAACTATTTCTCTAACAGCAGTCTTTGGTACTCCTTTAGCCCCAGCAGCAGTTGTAGGTGTACTTGCTTGGTTTGCTCTTTTTACCAAAAAATGATCCGAATGCTATATCTTATATGACAGGTCTTGCAACTCTTAACTTATTTATAGTTGCAATTCAAACACTTAGCATCCAAATTGCAAATGAGCGTAAACAGGGGTGGCTTAAACTGCTCAGGATCACTCCTTTACCAGCTTGGATATATCTAGCCTCAAAGGTTATTATCGCTTTTCTTATCTCTACTGTAGGCATAAGCCTAATGTTTACCTTGGGAATATTCAAACTTGGTATTAGCCAACCTTTTTCAGACTGGATAATATTATTCTTCAGCCTAATTACAGGAATTGTTCCTTTTGCCATTGTTGGTTTTTTTATTGGTTATGTAATGGAGGCAAATATTATTTCTTTAACTAGTGCATTTATTATTGGTCTAGCTATATTTAGTTCCGGTACTATATCATTACCTGGAATGCCAGAGTGATTGCAGAATTTAATCCCTTTCTCGCCATTTTACCACTACGCTCAAATTCTAATTTGGGCAGGACATTTACAGGCATCTGAATTTTACAATACTTATTTAGCCATACATCTAGAATGGTTTGCCTGGACTACTTGTATTGCTAGCTTTTTAGCAATCTGGGCATATCAGCGCAATCGTGCAATCAGTTAACGTGATTAAGTAACTTTTGCCATAGTTTTTTAAGGTGTGACCAAACACTACAAGAAAACGCTTAATGTAGCGTAATATTTTTCTAGAAGCTTCGGTTGCTGACAATAGGCAGATGATTCACCATTGGATGCAGTTGTGAATCTGGCTTCTACTGTGCAATATAAAACTGCCCTAGACGTAAGCTGGAGCAGTTTTTGATAGAAGTAAATTGTATAGGAGACAATTAGTGTTGTCCCCAGTTTATCCATAGTAAATACCGTCATATAACACTCTTCACCTCAATTTTCGTACTTTACGCAAAAAACGAATAATCTTAAAGTTGCCATTATAAATGATAGAAGTTAGCACAAGCCAGCGTATTACAGACGACATCCGCGAATTTGAGTTTCTTGCTTGGCGGGTCACAGGATTGGTTGCTAGTAATGGTTTGTTGATAAGGCAAATCTGGGAATGGAGGAAGTAGCGACACCGCACAGCCCGTCGTAGACATCGTTCTTATGGGGCGTAGCCATCGCCTCCCCAATGATTCTCATGAGTGATTGCCGAAAGCTCTAGCCAGTAGGAAGCAAAATTTAGAACAGTGGCTAAAAATATATTGGTGTATGGTAGGTGTTAGCGAGCATTAATTCCTGAACTAGTAGGTTAATCTACTTGCCACACTTTAACAGTTTTGTCATAACCTCCACTGACGAGAGTTTTTCCATCTGGACTAAAAGCTACTGACTCGACATAAGATGAATGACCGGAAAGGCTCATTGTTTCTAGTTGAGTTTGCACATCCCATAGCTTAATAGTTTTATCATCACTACCACTGGCAAGCATCTTATTATCAGGGCTAAATGCCAAAGATGTAACTGTTTTAAAGTGACCAATTAAAGAACCGATTTTTCTTCCACTTCGCCAATCCCACAGCATAATGCTATTATCTTGACTACCACTAGCCAAAATTTGACCATCAGAACTAAAAGCTACAGCACGCACGCATTTTGAATGTCCTACTAAATTTCTGATGGATCTTCCAATTCGCCAGCTCCATAATTTGATATCTTGGTCACGGCTACCGCTAGCAATAAACTGACCATCTGGGCTAAATACAAGGGATTTAACATAGTCTGAATGCCCAGATAACCTAGTAATTATTTCTCCTGTTTTGACATCCCATAATTTAATGTCTTTATCATCACTTGCACTAGCAAGGATAGTTCCATCTGGGCTAAAAGCTAGAGCATTAATCCAGTTTGTATGCGCTGGTATATTTAGGATTTCTTCTTTTGTTTTTATGTTCCATAACTTAATAACTTTATCAGTACCAGCATAGGCAATAGTTTGACTATCAGGACTAAAAGTAACAGCGAAAACTTGGCCTACCTGTCCAGCAATATTGTTAATTTCTTGGCCTGTCTTTAAGTTCCACAGCCTAATATTTGAGTCGTTACTACCGCTAGCTAAAGTCATACCATCATTACTGATAGCTATTGTATTAACCGAAGCAGAGAGTTCTGGATGCTCTGGAAAATTGCTAGCTAATAATGCCTGACTGTAATCTTGATTTGCCTCTTGAAATTTTCCTAATTCATTATAGGAGGCTGCTCGGTAATAATAAGCCTGTTTATAATTAGAATCATATTTAATTGCCTTTGTAAAATCATCAGTTGCTATTTTTATATTACCTATATTTAAGTAAACTAGACCTCTTTTATAGTAAGCATCTGCATAATATACACTAGCATCTTCTGCATGATTATCAATAACTTCAGTAAAGTCTTTAATAGCTTTTTTGGCTTCACCTAATTCAGCCCAGATAGAACCACGCCTTAGAAATGCTGCCGGATAATTGTCTGCCGTTAATTCTAATGCTTCCGTCAAATCATTAATTGCTGCGGGATAATCTTCTTGCCCAATATATATAGTAGCTCTACCTAAGTAAGCATCCCAGAAATCAGGATTACGTTGAATTGCTAAATTAAAATCATTTAATGCTTCTTGATAATTGCCAAGTTTAATGTATATACTCCCCCTTCCTAATAATGGTTCTACATATCTATCTGCATCTTCAGCAAACTTAGGCTTGACCTCTATAGCTTTAGTGTAATCCGCAATAGCCCTTTGCTGTTCTCCTAACTCTGAATATGCTCGACCTCGGCTGACATAAGCTTCTGCAAAGTGGCCATTATGACTCAAAGCATTGCTATAATGTTTAATTGCACTCTTATAATCACCATCTTTTTGAGCTTTATCAACACCTAATTTATAAGCTTCTAAAGCTAGAGATTTAAAAAGTTCTTTTTCGTTATTATTAATAATAATTTTAACCAAGTTTAATTCTTGAGCTTGAAAATAGAAATCAACTCTACCAATTAAAGATATAGTTGGAGCGAAAGTGGGTTGATAACTTGGTGCAAAAGTAGGTTGGAAAGTTGGGGCGAAAGATGCTCTTAAAATAGATATATCCGGTAGAAAGGAATCTCCAAACTCTAGAAAACTTTTAAATTTATTTAAATGATTAGCTATTTCTATTATATTATTTGATGATAAAGATTTATTTGCGGCAATAGCTTCAGGTAATTCTGTTATGGAATAACATATAATACTAAAAATTAGCATCAGCCCAACACAAACTGAAACTTTTAGAAGTTTTTCTAATGTATTTAAAATTGTTTTTGTCAGGTTCATATCTATAGAAATGTAACAAATACCAGCTTATTGTTCCCATTCGAGCTTCAAAAATTGCAAATCTCTAGAGTTCAGTCTCTTTCAGCACCTACTGGCGGTAAAACTAAAAGTACTACTAATAAAGACTTAAAAATTACTAAAGCCTTTCATTAACGCTCCTTGCGTTCACACAAAGGCATTGCCCCGATCAGCAATCTTGTACAAGCGTATGCGATTGCTCTGGCATTGCTCAAGAGCGTAAGCGTTCGCCAGTAGGGGTGCTTTTGTTTTAATAACTGTGCTTCTCCAGTATGTGTGGGTTTAAATAATCGCATTGCTAACAAGCAAGCGATCGCTTTTGCTTTTATCTGGTGTACTACTTAATGTAGACAAAAGATTCGTTTTGTCAACACGGCATTGATAAAATAAATGAGTAATTGAATGGCTAAAGAGGTGGTGCTAGTGGACATATCTTACATATCTCGCTTTGCGTGGAACGAACAAATGGCAAAGCGCCTAAGAGAGATGCGTGGGAAAATGAGCCGTGATGCATTGGCAGTAAAAGCAGGTTGTAGTAGGGCTTTTATCCACAATCTTGAATGGGGAAATGCAGCAAATAGACCAGAGTCAATTGATAAGAAAGATGCACTTGCCATCTGTCAGGCACTTGAAATACCTATTTGGCAATTATATCCAGCACTTGCATTAGACGTAGATAATCTTCAAAAAATTTGCTCTAGTCTCTTGACCAATGTCAACATCATGTAGTAAATTGATAATCATAGAGGAACAAAGCGCCAGCCTCCCAGAAAAATAAAGAGGCGCTCACCATTGAACCTTGAAAATAGTAAATTTATTAATCCACCTGGAAGAGTAGCTGAGGCACTGGCGCAACCAGAGAAAGCAAGGGGAACAGGAAGGGAAATCGATTTGCGCTGAATAAAAAGTTGCTACAGCATTACAGAAGTCGCTTTGAAGCTCGTTGCTGACTACCATATGCTGCTGTAGCAAGCCCCAGCCACTGGCTAGGAGTAATAAATATGAGGCTTCGCCAATTCTAAATTGAGAGTGTTGTGCTGAAAGCACAACAAACTGACCAATAAAAATAGGACGATCGCTCTGTCTGCAAAACTAACGATCGCCCCTATGCCCCAACCTACTAAAGAAGAGGCAATTTATAATCATGGCACAAATTTCAGTTCTTGCGCCAACAAAAGATCCGTTAACCACACAGGATCGCGAAATCATTGCAACCATCGTCAATCAGTCGGACTACTCCAAAAACTGCCAGCCCGAAGATGTAGTGACTATCTGGATCAACAGTGATGATATCGTGTGGGTAAAAATGACCCACGGTTATGCTCGATACCACAAACAATCCTTCAAACGCGCTGTTGCAGAGGTAAAAGCGAGTCTTTGTGCTCCAGTAGAGCGCAATCACAAGGAAGAAAAGGAATTAAAACAAGCTTCTGAGAAAATTGGCTTGTTAGGTGATTGTGATTGGCTATCGTTGAGCGTCCAATACTATCCTGATAAAGTAATCGGTCACGCTGGTTGTTATATCTCTCACAAGGCTCGAATATTAACCCCAACTGCTGAATGGGATTTCACTCTGCCGAAGTGGAATATGCCTGCTGCCATCTGTCCAGACTGCGAAGGGCATGGGTGCGGTAACTGCGGGTATCGCGGTACTCGCGCAGAAGACTTGTGTACGCCAGTGGACGGCTACCGACTGATCTATGTAGGACGCACTGACCTTCAGACGGCTCACAACGTATATCTAGATGGTAAGTTTTTGGGAATTGTCTTCAAGGTCAGAAACGCTGATGAGTTATGGGAAAATGACCCCAAGACTTACTATTGGCAGTGTACGGTTGGAGTACGGTATTGGAGCGTAAAAGAGGCTGTAGAGGGACTGTCCAGGGCAACTGCTCCGATTGAACTGCCGCAAGCTCGTCGGGAGTTGGTAGCAGCGTAAGAAAATCAGTAGGCGTGACCGAAATCTACATCGGTCGCGCCTGCTGCTTCAAGAAGTCTACGGCTGCGCCAATGCGAAAGTGAAATGCTTTTGGTATAAACAAATGACCCCTGAACAAACATCAGAATTATTTACTCTCTTGATGCGCCAAGAGGAACTACTCAAGCAATTAATCGCTTCAATCAATAAGCCAAAAGTAGGATTGCACTCTGATGCAGGTAATTGCAGAATCTATTGTAATCGTCACAATGGTTCACTGTGGTATACCCTAAACAACAGTGAAGCAAGTGCGATTACCCAAACTGCCTTAACTGGATATCTAAAAGAACTGAAATTCGAGAAGTGTGAGCGCAGAGGAAAAGAAGTTTACAAGTTGCTGATTACAATTCAAGCAGACGTGCGATTCGTTGATTAGTGAATCCCGG
>NZ_JACJQM010000195.1:0-7387 GCF_014696655.1 Nostoc sp. FACHB-888
AGTAAATGCTGTTCTTGCTCTGCCAAGTGTTTAGCTAGAGCAGCGAGTAACTGTATTTCTGTCATTCCTGTTTTGTTGTCAGTGACAGGTTTAGTCCAGCCTAATTTATCTTGAATCCACGCACGAATACCGATGGTGTTGAATGAACGACATACCAATCTGGCTTGTTTAGTACAGTATCTACCAGCTTCGTAAGCGTAATACTCTAGGATGATTGCGATCGCCATATCAGGGATACCAACAGTTCTCCACTCTCGAAGTCCACCAGCCTCAAATCCTTGTATGATAATGCTTTGGGCTAATTTAGTCGGTTTTAGTTCACCACTTTGAAGATGATTAATGATTGCAGCGTGGTCTACTCCAGCTAGCCTTGCAGTTGCTCGAATACTGGCTTTAGCCTGACCATTAGCGTCAACTTCAATTTCTTCTTTAATCTGTTCGATCATTTGGCTGATTTCAATTTGCGACATAATTTTTCGTTGCGTAATTAGAGAGAATTAAACATTCACGCGCACTAAACTTTTTTCACCAACTAATGAGAAACGATTCGATATAGTTGGTGTCTTAATTAACGTTGGTGACATCAATTCAACAAGGTAAAACCAAGAATTATTCACAAGCCCAATCCCCAAAATCAGCCGTTGTTTTGTTCCTCTATCGTGAGAACATAGCATGATACAAAGACTCAGCATGATTGGGATATTCACACTTGTTTGAAGCCCAAGCCAAACACATGGTTTTGATTAGTTCATTAATCTGGTTAATATCAAGTAAACTTGGGCGGTCAACATCCTGGAATTGCAACCACTCTTTGACCAAATCAAGTTTCTAATAAACAGAAAGTTCTCGATTACGCTCTAATTCGCATTGCAAATAGGTGAGCGCAGTTTGAGCATCAGCAATGTTTAAATCTGGTTGATATCCATCGTTCAACAGTTGTTTGTAGTCTGAGTGCATAGCAATAAGGGATATCAGGTTTTGGGCTTGTTCAGCTAACTGGTGGAGACGCGGATTAGACATTTCAATGCCGAGCCTTGAACATAAATCCTCCGCTTTAACACCAAAAGTCCCTGGCTCAATCTCCGTCGCTAACTCTTCAAGCAGAGATTGAAAATTCGGATGTTCATCGTTGATTTCAACCTCAATCAAATCTGCACTGCGTTTAACGACGGTTGCCCAATCTGGCAGAGTAGCTGAAATAGTTTTCGCGTAAAGTTTCATAATTATTTCCTCTTGGATTAATAACCTAAAAATCCTCGGCAATTTCCAACAAAAAACCGCGTCCCGTGTTCTGTACTTGCACCAGTTCTTTATCCAGCAGAGTTTGAATTACTGAATCAGAGAATTGGAATTGCAGACGATGCAGTGGAACACAACCACCGCAAAGCCGAATCAAACGCAGCAAATGGTTCGCTCTACGGTCAAAGGTGTTATCAATCGTTTTAGGCATTTGTGAAACCTCCGGTTAAGACGGTTAACTGTCGGTTGAGAATGCTTATTTGCTGTTGGTAAAAATCAATTTCAGCAGTGATTTGCTGGAATTTGAAAGGAACTTACTGAGGTCTTTACCAAAAGTGATAGTTATATTTGGAACTGGTAAGTCATTGGAAATTTATTGGATTAGAGGAAGTAGGCATAAAAGCCTACTTTTTTCCTACGCCGCTACTAATTGACTGTTGGCAAATACTGTCTGATACTCCAGCAGCCTGCGCCATTCGCTTGCACTAAGTTCGTCAAATGCCCTATCCAAGAGTTCGTCGCAAAATACCGACGATACTTCGATCACAGATAGCGATTGCACTGCCGACTCCACCGAGTCACACGCTATCTTCTGCTGATGGACTGAAGAAGCCTGAATCAACCACCAGCCGCCGTCAGTGCATCCCACTTCACCCAGTCTCACGTTGTTTCGATAAATCCCATCATTGAGGATTTCAAAGCCGTACTTCTCGCATTCTGCGAAAATCTGCACCATGATTTCGTTGCCAGTGGTAGAAGAGGACAAGGAGCAGGGTGCGGGGTGCATGGGAGAGAATTTTTCCCCTCTGCCCCCTGGTCCCTGCCCCCCTGCTTCTTCTTGCACAGGTAATGAGCCGTCTTTGTAGTGAGTGCAGATGAAGCGATCGCAACGCATTAGAGTGTTGGCACGAAATACTTCTTTGTCGTTGACCATTACTACCCAGCGTTGTGTTAAGTGGCTGTTGTCATGGCTGATGCTAGCTATCAGTTTGTCATCAGCGTAATATTCATGATGGTCAAACGAGATTTCGATTATTCTGAGGGGTTCGGGAGCTACAACTTGGGCTTGGTCAGCGATGAAGTGGTCGAGTTCGGCTTGAGCGAGGGCTTGGTTGTCAACTTTCTGAAGCTGGGTGGATTGGTGGGTGATGATTGCGTTTACCCAGGTTTCAGTCGCTCTTCTGTCGCCGGTAGGTGTAACGCCTAATTCGGCAGCGATTCTTTTGAGGCGGGGGAGGTTATAGCGGGAGAGGGCTTGCTGTGTGTATTTGGGATAAGTCATAATTGATATTCCTGCCTCGACAGGGGTTAGGTTTTCGCAAAGGGCGATCGCTTCGTTGTCCAGACGGGGGCGGTCGTCTTTTGTTATTCCTATTTTATCAACTCCGAGTAGACAAATCAACTGTTAGGCGACATTTTTTTGTAAAATAGCCAAAAGTTCAGATGGATCAATGTATACAGCCGGAAAGAGCTGCTTAAAATCGGCATCAAGAGCATTGCAGATAGCTACGATTAAATCAGTTGAGACGGCTTCAGCTTTGCCTACCTCCAGCTTATGAATATACTGGTAAGTGCAAGTTACTCCATTATTGTTAACCTTGTCGGCAAGGGTTCGCATGGGAATGTCACCACGTAAAGATTGTAAGCGTTTTCCCAGTTCAGAACTCCATTTTAGTCTGTCAACGGAATCGAGAGAAATCATCAGTTTACTTTTATCATTCTTACTCACATTGTAATCTCCCAGTTGACGTAAAATAGCTTGGTGACTACTACGAGTTTAAAGTTTCATCAAAGCTGGGAGAATATGAACCCACAAACTTTACAGACAGCGATAAATGGTGCAACGAATGCCTACGTTGGACTGCACCAAGCCATATATAAACTGCGACACCGTTCAGTTAACGAAGCAAAGCAACTGCTGGCGCGTCAAAATGTTGTACTGGCGACGGCTATAGCTCCAAAATACACCTTGGGATTTTTAACGTGGCAGGTAAGCTTATGCCGCTTTTTTTGTCATGGACATTTTATACACGGCAATATAAAGACAATGCCAAAACCTACAAAGCAACAAGGATAGCTACCACAGATGCAAATATATATGTAAACAAGCCAAGGAAAAACCCCAACCTCAGTAAAAGGTTTGGGGAATTTATATCAATTTAATCACACCTCCATCATGGCACAACTCGATATTCGTTCCAGCATTGTTCAGCTAGAGATGGAATAATGGCTAAACCATTCTCTAAGCGTAAAAAGCCTACCCCTGCTGCATCCAGTGACGACACGCCACCAGATAACCAAGACCTTGAAGAAAACCCAGCTACAGCAACAATTACCGTTACTGCTGTTGAAATTCCCGAATTAACCGAGCAAGAGATTAGCGATCGCTTGCATTTAGAACGCAAGGTGGAACGTGCATTTTTTGAGGCAGGCAAGGCATTGGCCCAGTTGCGCGATCGCAGGTTATACAGATCCACTCATCGCACATTTGAGGAGTATTGTCGTGATAGATTTGGATACACCCATCGCCGAGTCAATTATCTAATAGCTGGTTCTGTAGTATTTGACAACATAGTAACGGGAACAAATTGTTCCCAAAATGAGGGAGTGGATGAAACGGGAACAAATTGTTCCCAAAATGAGGAAGTGGATGAAACGGGAACAAATTGTTCCCAAAATGGGGAAGCGGATGAAACGGGAACAAATTGTTCCCAAAACGAGGAAGTAGACAAAACTCAACTTAACCTCTCACGAATCCTGCCGACTAACGAAGGACAAGTGCGCCCTCTGGCAAAGCTAGAACCCCAGTAGCAGGTTAAAGTTTGGCAACGGGCAGTACAGGAGGCTGGCGGTAAAGTTCCCAGTGCCAGGATCGTTACTGATGTTGTGCAGCGCATCATGGAGCGAACCCAAGTACCCAATACCTACCAAATCGGGGAAGTCTGTCAAATCCTTGCAAAAGATAACCCAGAACTGAGGGGAAAGGGCGGGTGTTGGGTAATTGTCAGTGCAGTGAATGACTTTAGTTGCAGCGTGAGAGCCTGGGATGGCGAGTGTACCATTGGGGTGAAGCACCTGAAATCATTCAACTACCTGCCCCAGGATTGTCAGCAGATGCAGGTAATTTGCGATCGCATCAGTCGGGTGTATTCCGATTCGCTAGAAGAGACAGTCAAAAGTCTGTTGCAGTTATTGGGGAAGGTGAATCGGCCTTATCTTACTGTTGTGGAAGAGAAATTGTTGAGTGTTTTGGAGTCTGAATACGGGCAAAGATAACACCCTAAACAATTTTGGCAATTTGGCATCCAATGTCTTTGGGTTCCAGTTTCAATGGAGTTAGCAAAGCAACGGGACAGTGAAGAAGTTGTACGAGGGAAAAGATAGAACTTCCCGCTTCTTGACATCCAGCTATGCCAGTTGTTTAATTTAGTGCTGTAGAACCCCTCTACATGATTCATACAGCGCTCAACAGAGTTCAGTTCCCACTCTACAACTGGCTAGAAATTAGCAAAACTCAATAGAATCTCAGAATCTGTCTCGCCCTTCTTTGCTTCCCCAATATTAGACCTGAATCCTTACTTTTTTGGAATAGTTGACTTGACTGATTCACGCTCCTGTAATCTATTAAACCAGTCTCTCAAATAAGGATACTGAAGAAGCCAGTCTTCATTTAAGCGAAAGCTGTAATAACCGAGGGAACATAATGCTGCCACATCTGCTGCTGTCCATGTTTCACCCTCTAGCAAATATTTAGTTGAACGCAGTTGTCCATCAAAGATTGGTAAAAGGCGATTAATTAATGTTTCATATTTTTTTCGATAATAAGCAGGAGCTAGATCACCCATAAAATCTAGTACCCATAAACCGATAATATTATCGCCTAAAGTATCTGCTAGTTGTTCCCATTTACGGCACTCAAGCCGTATGTGAGGAGCGCTTGGGTAAAAGCTAGGCTGTGGATAAGTTTCGTCTAGATACTCCGCAATCAATGTAGAGTCCCAAATTACCGTGCCATCTTCATCTACAAACACAGGGACTTGACCAATAGGAGAAATTTCAAGGAATTCAGAGGGTTTATTGGCTAAATTAATTTCTTTGAGTTCACAATCTAAATTTTTCTCTACTAAAAATATTCGGATTTTCCGAGAAAAGTTTGATTGCTGATGATAATATAACGTTCTATTCATAGATTTATTTTTATACAAAAAGTGGGTCTAATACTAAACTGCATTCAAAAATAGTACCCCATGATTGCGACGAAGAAAGCAATCTCATGGACTCTCACTAAAACCGTTCTATCTTAATCTCTTAGGCATGGTAAACTATGGAATTACAACACCTAAAGTTTTGCAATTATCAACCTGCCGAATGTCAGCAGATGCAGTCTCTAAGGGATGTCCAAAGACCAGCCGCTATGCGTTTACGCATTACACGAGTGTGTTCCACTGGGCTAAAGGAGTCAGTGCAAAAGTTTTTAGAGTCGTTGGGGAGGCTGAATCGGGCTTATTTGACGGCTTTAGAAGAGAAATTGTTGAGTTTGCTGGAAGCTGAAATTGCAAATTAACGTTTGTTAAATAATGTTTGACTGTCCTCCTCGTTACTTCCGGTTGAAATAGGCTATTTATGTAATGCTAAGGGGATTTACCAAGATGCCAAAAAAGAGCCAGAGCAATTCTTTGAGTAAGATTAAACAAGAAACCTCTGTTGGTTCGCGCATCTTTGAAGCACTTACAGAAGGGGAAATTTCCCAGCTACTGGATGAATTATTTGCGGTTTTATCCGACGAACAGCGAGTAACTGTGTTTGCTCAACTGCAAGGGAATACCCAGGAGACTTTAACTCAAATCATCGCTCCACCTCAAACAGTAGAACAGGTAAAAACAAGCAAAGCACAACCAACTTCTTTGACAAAATTAGCTCAAACTTGGTCCCAATTATGGGGAGAATGGAATCAGATTATTTGGCAAGCATCCCAGCCAGAGGGAAAATATATAGTCCAAGAAGCAAGCTGGGAAGAACCTTATTTTGATGACTGTACTTTTGTTGAAGATTTAGAAGCAGTTGCACAAAAGATGAAGCCATTGGTAAAAACGGCTTTTGAGAATGGCTTTAGTAATGACGATGGTTTTGCAGCCAGTTTGTTGTCAGCAGAAAGTGAAATCTCTAATGGTATACTCGACTGGATAGAAATTGCTAATGGTATTCATTTGGAAGGAGCGACAACAAGTAGCTTATTGGAATGGGAATGGTTATTGGTGCAGTCACAAGGACAAGATGGGTTCAAATTAGCTCAAAAAATTAGGGAATTGGATGAGGAATTTTACCACACCAGTTTAGATGATGATGCTGTGACCGATTTCTTTTGCCATTTACCTGATGTTGAAAAAAAGTTAATTTTTGACGGATTGACAGCCAATCGAGAAGCTTCTCTGTGGAAGCATGACCTAGAGAATACTTTTTCTTATTGGCATATAGTTTACATGGAATTGATGCAGCAATTTGCAACCCCAGAGATATATTTGAACAATCTCCGGGCGACTATTTCCCAGGAATGGCAAAATGGTTTACCTGTAATTGAGGATTTGTTGGCTAAACAGGAATATAGAGAAAGTCTTACAGTGATTCAAGAGACTTTGGATGCGTTATTAAAAAACAAACCTGACTTGAATCCCTGGACACCAGAAAACTCGCTGCTATTTGTTGCTGTGGGTGGATTTTCTTACGCTCCTGGGAATTGGGAAAAGGAAAAAACTTTACTTCGCTATTATCAGCAAGCTGTTCGAGAATTGGGAGAAATCGAACGGGTGAATGCTTTAGAAATTCAGCATATTACTTTTGAATGTTGTTACGACTGGTCGAGTATGTTCACAGCTTTTTCTGAGATACCAGTTAATAAAGATACTTGGCAAGCCTTGTTTACATCTTGGCGTGAATCAATAATTAAACGTGGTACACCATACAGGTATTCAGGTTTATATGCACATCAAAAACCCGTAGATACTTGGTGGTTGCATTGGTTGCTCGATAGTATCACAACTAAGGAAAAAGGACATACTTGGTTTAGGCAAAAAATTATCGAGTGGCTGGAGAATTTACCTGGAGAACAGGGGCAACTGGGTGGGGAATATAGTGTTTTACATTTGTTAAC
>NZ_JACJQM010000196.1:0-7382 GCF_014696655.1 Nostoc sp. FACHB-888
ACAAAATTGTTCTAGTTACAGGCGCAAATCGTGGCATTGGCAAGGCACTGGTTGAATCCTTTATTGAACGCGGAGCTACCAAAATCTATGCCGCTGTGCGAAAGCTAGAGAGTGCCTCTCTACTGGTGGAAAAATATGGCGATCAGGTTGTTCCAATTCGGATTGATTTAAACGATCCCCAGTCTATTGTGATCGCTGCTCAAGTCGCCAAGGACGTGCAGATGGTGGTTAACAATGCAGGAGTTTCTAGTGGCTCTACTCCTCTGGCTGAAGACGCGATCGCATCTCTCGAATTCCATATGAACAGTAATGTATATGGATTGATGCGGATGGCGCAGGCATTTGCCCCGGTGCTAAAAGCCAATAAAGGAGGTGTCTTTGCCCAGATCAACTCGGTTGTTTCCCTAAAGGCATTCCCTAGCGGGAGCAACCTACTCGGCTTCAAAAGCTTCTGCCTATTCGATTACGCAGTCATTACGGGAGATGTTGAGCGAGCAGGGTACAATTGTTTTGAGCGTTCACCCTGGTCCAATTGCTACGGATATGGCTGATGCAGCAGGACTGACTGAGTTGCAGAGCCGCCTAAGTTAGTCGCCGAAGCGATAATTGAAGCACTGAAAAATGGTGAGTTTCATGTCTTTCCTGATTCAGTCGCGAGGCAAATTGGCAGCGCGTATGAAAGCTTTGCATCCAATCCGTCTTTAGCACTTCGATAAAGAGCTTTCGATATTGTGCTAGGCAATAGACCGATTGAAAAATAGTCACTAAAATGGCTAAAAAATCTACGCAGCGGTGCTTACGAGCTACGCAACCCAGTTTCTCAGTGGGGGTATGATGTGCGTAATCGGCTGGTTGCTGATGTGTTTTATGATAATGGGCAAGAATTCATCCAATTCACCAACGGCAAGGAAATGTTGGTAGAGACGGCGTAGCACTCTTAGTGGAAACGAGTGCTGGAATATGCCAGTATTTGAAGTGCGATCATAAATCAATGGTTTTTCCTACTGCCAACTTCACTTACTTGTTCAGTGTTTTAGTCGCTTGAGTAGTTTTGTCAGCCAACTAGATCAGAGGTGGCAGTCCTATTTTGTTAGGTAACTTTCCATAACTCGGTCATAATACCAACAACACTTGGTAACAGATTAAGTTATCTTTAGCCCAAGTATATCTATAAGTATTTTAGCGAATACCCCTTTTAAACCTGAATCCTTACAAAAATGTTACCAAACCTACTTTGCCAAATTCCTGTAGAACAACATCCACAGCTAATTTTCAAGCGCACGTTCCAATTAAATGGCAGTGGCATTTTCTACGCATCTAGTAACCCAGATCATTTTCCAGAACATAGCGTTCCTCATATTAAAATCTCTATCCCTTTAGGGAAAACTTCATTTCAGGCAATCTGGCAGACTGGAGCAGGTCAACGCAAAAAACAGCACGTTCGAGAAGGTGATATTTGCGTTCTACCTGCAAACTTGCCGCATGAAGTCGTGCTAGAAAGTAAACAGGAAATGATAGGTATTAATTTTGACCCTGTATTTATCGAGCAAATTGCCGATGAATTGACGGGTAAGAAGGTTGAAATTATTGCACAGTGGGCAGCCCAAGACCCTTTAATTCAACAACTTGGGTTCGACCTACGCAGAGAGTTTCAGCAATCTCCAAGGGGTTTGTATGTTGAGTCAGTCATTCAAGTACTGGCAAATCACCTGATCAGACACTACTGTACAAGTCAAATTGAGATGGTAGATGCGGTTTCCAAGCTCTCGCACCAAAAACTTCAGAAGACGATAGATTACATCCACGCTCGACTGGAACAAGATATAACGTTAAGCGAACTTGCGGATGTTGCCCAAATGAGTCAGTACCGCTTTGCACGGGCATTTAAACAATCTATAGGTATTCCTCCTCATCAGTATTTGCTTTCACAACGAATTGAACGGGCAAAAAAACTTTTAACCCTGACGCAATTACAAATTGCAGATATTAGTTATCAGCTTGGATTTGCAAGCCAAAGTCACTTTGCAGCCACGTTTCGTCGATTTACTAAAGTCACCCCGAAAGCCTACCGAAATGTAGTGGCAAGTTTTTGACAAACTGGGCAAGAAGTTTGTAGCTTACCTTGAGGTGTGAAGTCTAAGCTAAAGCAAAGGCACAACTAAAATAAGCATTCATGCTCAATTTCCCTCCGATTGTTTTGATGCAAGACGGAGACCCAGCAGGTCTATACGCCGCTTTTGTCTTGGGGCGATCTTTGTAGACGTGCCTTGATTATTGACTCTGGCAAACTCCGCTTACTCTCTTATTGACTTCCCCACATGAAAAATCAAAAACCAGCTTTTGTTTTCGATCAAAAAGCCGCTTCTGACTATGATAAAAGGTGGGCTAAGTTGGCTCCAATCCGCGACTCTCTTGATTTGTTCATCCGAGCCATACTATCAGAACTTCCTGCTGATGCCCGGATACTCTGCGTTGGTGTAGGAACTGGCTTGGAATTGATTGCTCTTGCCCAAGCATTTCCACAATGGCGATTCACTGCGGTAGAGCCTGCGATTCCTATGCTTAATGTTTGTCGCCAGAAGGTTGAAGAAAGTGGCATCACGGCACGCTGCACTTTCCACGAAGGTTATCTCGATTCGCTGCCTGCATCAGGCTTGTTTGATGCGGCGACTTGCCTTGTCGTTTCTCACTTCCTCATGCAGAAAGAGGAGAGGCGCAACTTTTTTAATCAGATTGCTTTACGGCTTCGCCCCCAAGGATATTTGATTAGTTCTGATATAGCTTATGATATGTCTACTTCAGACTATCAAAGCCTTTTTAATGTTTGGTTGCGAATGATGAAGTCTGCCGAACTGCCGGAGGAAGATATTGAAAAGATGCGCGCGTCCTATGGTCGTGATGTTGCTGTGCTGCCACCCCAAGAAGTTGCATCACTCATTGCATCGGGCGGCTTTGATGCACCTGTGCTATTTTTTCAGAATTTACTGATTCATGCTTGGTATTCAAGGCGAACATCACCCAATTAAAAGCTAGTGTGGTAAAACTTACTAGAGAAGACGACTCTCTAAATTAGCCAAGTAACCCTTGGGGTCTCTGCGAAATCGATATTGTTCAATTCTGGCAATGCGTGGTGTTTTTGCAGTTGAGATCGTAATTCGAGCCAAGTATGAATATCAACTTGTGCTAAATCAGATGCGGTAAAAAAGTGAAGCTTAGTAGCGATGGCGCAAGCGCCCGCCGGATACTGTTGGCGAATATAATACATAGTTGTGTTTTCAAGTATTACTTAAGCTGAAACGTCCAATCTGTCGTTGGGGCTTTTAGTTGTAACACTTTTGTTTATGCGTTTGTAACACTTTCGCCAACAGTATCCCGCCGTAGGCGATCGCACAGGCAAGTTTGACAGAGCCACGAATAACGAGGGATGAGGGAGCAACCTTACGACCAGTACAACGAGGTTGATGATGACGTAACATACCAAAAATATGTTCTAAGTCATTATTAGTTCTGGGAAAGTCTTCAATTTCGTAACAATGAAAAAGTCCATACCAGTAGTTATTGGTGGTTTTTATAAAGTAAGGCACTTACTCGAAATAAAAGTACTCTTGTGCCTCGGAAAGCCTTTCTATCAAAAGACCAGAGCGCTCCTTGCTTGCTTCCACTAAGTGGTACGGGGCTTTCTGAGCCTAAATACGCACTCTTTGAGCCAAAATATTTTTAATACGAGAGAGAAGAAGGCATGGGTGCAGAGGAGATGTTATACCAATTCTTTAAAATGCGGCTACAGATAAAGCCTCTAATACCAATTCTCTAAAATTCGGCAACAGATACAAAGCACAAAACTCTTGCTGCATCTAGGTTTCTTAATTGCGAATTGCGAATTGGTATTAATATCTCCCACTAATTGCTTAGTGTTAAACACTCACAAGCCAATCGCACACCACAGACCTACACCCGCTCCCAAAGTTAACCCAAACCTGCCACTGCCCCAAATACCCATTCCAGTAAGGCTCCCCATCAGCAACACCGATAGCTTTGCCGATTGTGGAGACTAGCTGTTGGTAGAACTGACCAGCGCTGTCCAAACCTTGCTGCAATTTCAGCTTTAGCCCCTTCCATCCAAGAATCGCAATATTTTCTGGGGTATGTGGTGCTGTGTCACTGAGTGGTGTTGCAAAAACTATATTATTAGTGCCTGACACCACTTCAGTATTGTGGGATATGGACAGTGATGTTGTGTCAGTTACTGGTGTTTGTAACTTTATATTATTCATGACTGACACCGAATCACAGTTTGACGCTTCATCCCGATTTAACCACCGCCCAAAAATCGAATCACGCTGATCATCAACAGGCACGAATTGATAGACGCACTCCCGATTTTCACGCTTACCCAACCGACCGATATAATCGAGTTTCAAATCAATCTTGGCAAGTAATTTCTGTGCAATCACTACTGGGGTCAGTTTTTCCGAGATACTGACATTCAAGTAATTTTTGATAACGTGCCGATGCTTTACAGCCAGGGCTTTAAACTCCACCAGCTTCTTGTCGCTGCCACGTAACTGAACCTCTGGTGTAAGAAACTGCAATATCTGAAGATTTTCGAGTAACAACACAGCAGGCCAAATTCTTACTTGCTGCTTTAACGGAATCAGCAACTGCTGCGTACTTCACGAGATCGCACTCAGGGTAGACGATACACACAATCAAACTCCACCTCCTGTAGAGTTAATAACTTGTCCAGTTACCCACTGTGCATCATCTGTTACTAACCAACCAATTAAACGGGCTGCATCTTCGGGTTGCCCCCATCGCCCTTGAGGGTTGGCTCTTAGAACTGACTCATAAACCTCCACACAGGCATAACCTGTATCTGTTGCTCCAGGATTTATGGCATTAACGGTAATCCCGCGTCCAATTAGATGAGCTGATAACGAGAGCGTGAGTTGATGCAATGCGCCTTTTGATGCAACGTATGATAATTCATTAGGCATGGGATTGAGATGTTGTCCAGAAGTTAGGAGAATGACCCGACCGCCAGAACAACCATTATGTTGAGCAGCAAATGCTTGCACTAACAATAACGTTCCTCGCACATTTACTTGCAAATGTGTATCAATTTCGGCTGTGGTCAGTTGTTCTAAATTTCCCATTGTGCTGTAAGCATGATTCGCAATCAAAATATCGATGTGTCCAAATGTTTGAACCGCAGTATTCATAATTTGACCTGGTACAGCAGGATCGAGAAAATTTCCTTGGGCGTGTGCAATCCGAGTACCATGCTTTTGAAGCAGAGCAATCAATGCAGAAATTCCATCAAAATCGGCTCCCCAGGCTTGAGTAGCATCATAGGGTGAATAAGAGTGAATGAAAACGTCTGCACCCAACATTGCTAATCGTTGCGCGATTGCAAATCCAATTCCTTTACGCCGACTTACACCTGTAACTAGGGCAACACGACCTTTCAACACTGCTTCAGGCACAACTAGAAAACCTCTGTACTATTTGGACGTACTACTAATGTAACTTTTATACTTCCGGACTTTCAAAGCACTGCCTTCTTTATAAAGTTATGTAACTTTTTGCATTATTTATAACTAACAAGTTGATAGCTACTATGCAAACAGTTTGTGACTGACTATAACGTAGCCAGAAAAAATCAATTATTTTGGACTGCTTACTTATAAGGAATTATGAAACATCCATTTGATCTAAAAATTGCTGAACTCGAATCTATTGATTTAAAGATTACAGCGTTAAGCGATGACGAAGCCAATCAAGTTTGTGGTGGTTTTGCAACTGTTACCAAAGCTATAGGTGAAGAAGGTGGTAGGGTTACTACCCTAGCTCTGGGCGAGGAAGGTGGTACGGCTACTACCAAAGCTCTGGGCGAGGAAGGTGGTACGGCTACTACCAAAGCTGTAGGTGAAGAAGGTGGTACGGCTACTACCCTAGCTCTGGGCGAGGAAGGTGGTGGGGACTTGTGTCGCTCTTGAAGAAGGTGGTCGCTCTTAACCCAAAAATTTTTGGGTTAAAACCTTGAATAACTGCTTTAAATCTAGCTGATTGATGACAGCATAATATACGGAACGCAGCATTCCATATATTATGCTGCACTTTTGTCGCAATACTTCGCCAATTTTTTGGCGAAGTATTGTTATTGAGGAATTATTTTTCTAAAAAATTACTATTTAGAAATGAACATTTTAATTTTAGGTAATTCTCAAGATGCTCATGCATTAGCTATGCAGCAAGCTCTTACTAAGGCAGGAGCGAGAGCAGATTATTTCGATACTTATTCTTTCCCAACTCAATTAAAAATATCTTGGGAACCAAAAACACAAGCAGGAAGTTTAATATTACCTGAAGGAGGTAAGTTAGAAATTGGAGAAATACATAGTGTTTTCTGGCGAAGTTTTTCTGGTGTTTATGTGCCGTCTTTAAACAATTCTCAGCAACAGGATATTGCTATCAATGATTCAATGAGCACTCTGCGCTCTTTCATGCAGGCTTGTCGGGGGCGTTGGGTAAATTCCTGGCAAGCATACCAGCTTCATAAAGAAAAACCTCTACAACTGAGTATGGTGAACAATATAGGGGTTTCAATTCCACAGACTCTTGTTAGTAACGATCCAGAACAAATTATTTACTTTACTGAATCTTTAGATAAAGCTATCTTTAAGCCTGTTTATGGAGGTACATATACTAAACTAGTAACAGCAGAGCATCTAGACCCAAAGCGATTAAGTTTAGCCCTACAAATTTCTCCGGTAAAAATACAGGAATATATTCCTGGTACTAATATTCGTAGCTATGTAATTGGTGAGTCAATTTATGCTGCTGAGATTCGAACTAGTCAGTTAGATTTTCGCCTAGACGAAAAAAGTGAATTGATTCCATTAGACCTGCCCTCTTCGGTTCAAAAGCAATGTTTAGACATTGCTAAAGTATTGATGCTGGAGTGGACAGCCATTGACTGGCGTCTAAAACCTAGTGGTGAATATGTTTTCCTCGAAGCAAACCCCAGTCCAATGTTTTTACATTTTGAGGAAAAAACAGGTTTTCCCATTACTCAAGAGTTAGTTAGGCTATTAATGCAGTAGCTCTGGTAAGAATGCTGCTAATCATTTGATGGAACAGTGAACTACTCTGACCTACACCGCCACCAACCAATCACATACCACAGACGTATACCCGCTATTCATTGTTAATCCAAACCTGCCACTGCCCCAGACATGCATTCCAGTAAGGCTCCCCATCAGCAACGCCAACAGCCCCGCCTTCCTTGGCAGACTAACTGTTGGTAGAACTTGCCAACGCTGTCGAGTCCAAGGCGCAGCTTCAGGCGTAACCCCTTCCATCCAAAGACAAGAGGATCT
>NZ_JACJQM010000197.1:0-7371 GCF_014696655.1 Nostoc sp. FACHB-888
AGTTGAACTAGCTGATTTCTTTTCACGGCGAAATCCTCAACTCGATGCCACTCAATCTCGACTGATTGCGACAACCGTAGTCAAAGTCTCTAATGAACTGCTGTGGCTTTCATTCACGCGTGAGCCACTTGAGCGCAAACAACTAGTGAAGGAAACCAAAACCTTAATTACTGCCTATTTGCAAACATATCAAATTTAACTATCTTCAACATCTCCAATACTTGCTTCCGCCTTTGTGATAGATGCTTTTGCCTCTATGAAACCCAAAAGTTCTTCTTCAAACGCATTCAAATACGGGCGTTTCAACTCCACCAGATGCTTCAGCACAGTACTTGGGGGATCTTTCAAGTTCTCGTTTTCCCGTAATCTACTGATGCGTAGGCGTAGCCCGCCGTAGGCATCGCAAAGGAGCTGCATCTGCTGACATTCCGGCTCCAGGTAATTCAGTGGTTTCAAGTGGTCAATTCTAACGGTGTACTGCCCATACCAGAAAAAAGATTAGCTGGTAGTATTTATGTAATATACTAAAACCACATAATACCTTTATGCGAATTGAACCATACGAAGATAGCCAACTTGATACCATCAAAAGTCTTTCACTCCGCGCATGGAGTCCGGTCTTTGATTCGATTCAAAAAGCGATGGATATTGAGGTGTATCATTCATTCTACCCTGATGGCTGGCGTGTAAGCCAGCTTAATGCTGTCGAGTCCGTCTGTACTACAACAGACACAAAGGTGTGGGTTGCCATCGACTCTAATTCAACCGTGGGCTTTGTAGCCGTGAAACTCCATTCAGAGAGTAGTATGGGAGAAATCTACATGATTGCCGTTGATCCAGATTATCAACGTCTTGGCATTGGAGCTGCTCTGGTCGAGTTCGCTCTTAATTGGATGAAAGCTGCTGGGATGTCCCTTGCTATGGTCGAGACTGGAGGCGATCCTGGTCATGCACCAGCACGTTGTACCTATGAAAAGCTGGGTTTCGGGCTGTTACCAATTGCCAGGTACTTTAAGAAGCTGTAAAAGGTATTGAGACAGGATATTTGTAAAACCCGCATTTCGAGCCTCACTAATGCTTTATTTCTCGTTGCTGAACAAAGCTTTTTAGTCAAAGTTTTATTTTGTAGAATCACTTACAGCATTGTGGCATTGCTTCTTTGTTGCATTAATCTCTAATTTCTGACTCCAGAACCTTCAACAATTTCTTTTCTAAAAAGTCAGTTTTTGTGGAGCTATTGTTAATGAGCGTTGTATTAGCCAATACCAGTTTTCCGTACTCAGTTTCCGGACGGAGGTAGAAGCAAAATAGAACCATAGCGGGAGTAAACAGCCGCAAATCACAAGTTTCATAAAGAATAGTCTTGGCAATTTCTTTAAATTACTAGTCAATCCTTCGGCTGGAGAAATTGTCTATCTTTCTAAACAATCAGGAGTTTCATTATGAAGCCAGGACAGTACTTTACTCGCATTATCGGCATCATCTTTACTGTGATTGGTGTCATGGGGTTTATTGCAGCTTTTAAAACAGCGCCTGCAACTACACCTCATGTGGCTGGGCTTTCATTCACAACTGGCTACGGTGATCTGCTGGGATTGTTCCCCGTCAACGTCTTACACAATATTGTTCACCTTATTGTAGGCGTTTTAGGCATGGTGGCATCCGTTTCATTAAGTAGCGCCCGTCTTTACAGTGGAATGCTAGCCATATTTTACGGGTTGCTTACTCTCATGGGGCTTTTTCCTCCTACCCAGGCTACTTTAGGTCTTATCCCTATTTTTGGCAATGATATTTGGCTTCATGGTATTACTGCTGCGATCGCCATTTACTTTGGTTTTATTGCCACACCAGATTTATTGGAACTCAGTTCCGGGGAAAGCCACAGTCTTAGCCAGAAATAAATTGTTGCCTAGTTTTATAGTCAATTTTGTTTGTAATTTGTAGCATTGGGCTGACCAATCACGCCCACTGTCTCCAACACAGGATCTTGTTTTCAGTTCTCCCTCAGCAGTAGCTTTTATAGCACAAAAGCTCCTAAACCGAATCTTCGTGCCAGATTTCCCACCAACACACCACTCATTCCTCCAATAGCCCTACTGATGTAGGGCTTTCGCCAATACTCTGCTGACATTCCAAATTCAAGTAATTGAGGGGCTTCAGGTGGTTAATCCTGAAATTGTAATTTCCATCGATTTACAGTTTGAGCTAGATGATCCACATTTTCCATCTAATTTCTGCGACTTCGCACCAGATTTACTACCAACACCTTACCCCATCACTCTAATAGCCCACATCAGCAAGCTTATAAGGTAATGTCTGCGATCACTGCTGTTTTCATCAGGGAGACAGCATTTTATCTTTTTCAAAATGCTGCCTCCTATTTTACTTGTTGCTTCCGTAGAGAAAACCTCAAGTATTAATGTCCACCTGAGTTCACTGGAGGGGTTGTTGCAAGGAGCTGAAGTTCCCATGCAAGGGCCACTGCACTAGCACCGCCATGCTCAAGAAGAATCTCTGATACACCCGCAGATGTTTCTGTGCGTGCCCAGTCACGTTGCCATTCAGAAAGTACAGCCATCCAGTTAATTGGAACTGCACCAGCCTGAACCATCCGGCGAACAGCCATGTCATGAGCTTCCGCAGTAACACCGCCCGAAGCATCGGTAACGATGAATACTTCATAACCCTCACCAAGCGCCTGAATTGCTGGCATTGCGAGACAGATCTCGGTGTAAAGCGCAGCAAGTATAAGTTGCTTGCGACCACTTTTCTTCACGACCTCTGTAACGTTTGGATCTTCCCAGGTATTGATGAAAGTGCGGTTGATCGGTTTTTGATCAGGAAAAACATCCTGTAGTCCCTTGATGATGTAACCCCCTCTTTCTTCAATTACTGTGGTCAGGATTGTTGGTACATTGAACACCTTTGCCGATTTGGCAAGACCAATAACATTGTTAATGATCATGGTCGGTTCATGGCTGTTCAAGTTGGTGAACTGATAAGGCTGGTGGTCAATCAGTACCAGGATGCTATCTTCTGGACGAAGCAGTCCTTCCAGTCCGATTTCTGGATTTTTAGACATTGAACTCTCTTATGAGTACTGCATCAGATTCTTGTCTGATTCGACTTTAGTGTATTGAGTTCTAATGCTTGGTGTCTTTCAGATTCTTAGGGTAAATTGTCAGATTCTTATGGTGTTAACGAATCTGCTTGGGTGTCATTCCAGTGAGGCGCTTAAACTGTTGCGTCAGATGGCTTTGACTGGAGAAGCCGACTTTTAGGGCGATGTCTGCGATCGCCAAATCTGTTTTCAACAGCATCAATTTCGCCTGTTCCACACGCTGTTGAATCACGTACTGATGGGGCGAAATCCCTATTTCTTGCTTAAACAAACTCGCAAAGTAAGTGGGGCTGATCTTAACAACACTTGCCAGTTCAGCTAAGGACAAATCTCGATTCAGATGAGCGTGGATGTAATCGATCGCCTGGTGCAACTGGGTACGAGTTAAGCTGCAGTTCTGTGATGCAATCGGTTGCGTTAGGGTTGAATAGCGTCGCAGTAAATGAATCACCAGAATTTGAGTGAGTGATTCGACATATAATTGCCCCATCATCCCACTCGATCGCAACTCAGCTAATATCAGCATGCCAATCTGATGAAGTTGCAAATCTTGCTGACCAAAACAAGGTACGAGGTCGAACTGGTTCGAATCAATGTCAGAGGCTTCAGCAACTTGTTGAATCAGTTCTGGTTTTAAGCAAATGTATAGCGGAGCGCAAATAGCATCGCTCTTATCTCGATACCAGTAGCTCGACTGGCCAGCCGGCACAAAAAAGTTGTCCCCTTCGTAAAGGGTTGACTCATGCAGGCGACCGTCCCGTTTTTGAATTAAAGGGGTGGGCTGTCCTATGTGTAAATTGAGCCAATGATCTGAGAGGGCAGAGAGTTCTACGTCAATAGCTGAAGCAGGACTTTGACACTGTTCAACCAAGACACCATCCCATTTCATTTCCCGACTGGAGAACATCAGCGTTTTATTAGTTCGCTGGCTGAGTTCGAGCGAGTTGAGCAGGTTGCTGGTCATAGAGCTTGCTCTCACCGATTGCTTGCAGTTGCAGAATAAACACGTTTTAGCTTTTTTCAGCCTGATTCTGGCGCAGCAAAAACAGTCGCCAGCCAAAAATCCAAAACCAGTGTACTCTACAGCGTGATGCGCGATCGATGCTTCCCCCATTGGAAGGATTTCACCAACCCAGTCAGCAGATCATTACTGAAGGGCTGCTGTTGCCTCAATCTCAACTAATGTTTCTGGGGAGGCGAGTGAGGCAATACCGTTCAAGCGGTAAAACCGCCATCAATTTTGAGGCTCGAACCGGTGACAAAGGCGGCTTCAGGACTGGCGAGATAAGAGACCATGCCAGCCACCTCGCTGTCCATAGCGACCAAGGGCAGTCATCTCAATCATGACTGCGGCAAGGTCTGTATCTGCGGGATTCATATCGGTGCCGATCGCTACTTGGTCGCAACGTTTCGCGCTGCCTTTCGACTACTGCGCTACAAACCCACCATCTACCAGCAATGTTGCACCTGTTGTGAACGATGCCAGGTCAGATGATAAAAACCAATACCTTAGCCAAAACAAGAGTATGAAGAGGTAGGGCGCTTCGTAGTAGAGTTATTGTCTCTCACAACGACAACTCAAAAACTACAAGCCACCCATGCCAGACATCTTATCACTCTTACAATGCTTGCTACCGCAGATAAACGCTACAACGATGCGGCAATTGAACCAGATAATCCATGCCATGTTAGCAATGAGCGATCGAGTCACGATGTTGGGGATTTCTCGTTGGGCAGGCGTTGGTGGTAGTTATCGAACGATGTTGAGATTCTTTCATACAGTAATACCTTGGGCTACGTTGTTTTGGCTATTTTTCCGCAAGCATTTGTTCCGTGTGAATCAGGTGTATCTGCTTGCAGGAGATGAAGTTGTAGTGAGTAAATCAGGTAAAAAGACTTATGGGTTGGATAGATTCTTTTCTAGCCTAGTAAATAAACCGATATCAGGACTATCTTTTTTTGCATTATCATTAGTAAGTGTCGAACAAAGACACTCATTTCCGATTCGAATAGAACAGGTGGTAAAGAGCGATATAGAAAAAAGTAGTGTATCGCTAAGACCAGAAATAAAAGCCAAAGAAAAACGTGGACGTGGACGACCAAAAGGGAGTAAAAACAAAAACAAGACCGAAGTAATTCTCACATCTGAATTACTAAGAATTAAGAAGATGATTAGCGAGCAAGTCTTGTTGATAGCTAACTTTATCCCACTCACTTACTTAGTCTTAGATGGTCATTTTGGAAACAACAATGCTTTGCAGATGGCTCGACAGGTCAACTTGCATATAATTTCCAAGTTACGCCACGATTCAGCATTATACATACCTTACCAAAATCCTGGCCCCAATCATCGTTCACGCCGTAAATACGGGGAGAAACTGGACTGGCGTAATATTCCTGATGAATATTTGCGTCAAAGTAGTATTGAAGAGGATGTCCAAACCGATACTTACCAAGCTAGTTTACTGCACAAAGAATTTGCCCAGTCCCTGAATGTAGTTATTTTGGTGAAAACAAATCTGAAAACTAATGTTCGCAGTCACATCATTCTTTTTTCTAGTGACCTAAAATTGTCATTTGAGAAAATAATTGACTACTACAAACTGCGCTTTCAAATTGAGTTTAACTTCCGTGATGCCAAGCAATTTTGGGGATTGGAAGACTTTATGAACATCGGTCAAACTGCGGTAACTAATGCTGCTAATCTAGCATTCTTTATGGTTAATTTATCTCATCATCTTCTCACTGATTTCCGCACCCTTAATCCCGACTCCGGTATTATTGACCTTAAGGCTCATTATCGTGGCTTTCGATATGTCCATGAAATCTTAAAAATGCTTCCCGAAATCCCTGAGCCTATTTTATTAACCCAGATTTTTGCCAAGCTTACTGCTTTAGGACGTATTCACCCCGTTTCCACTGGCGTTGAACCCTTGTAAATTGGCAGAGGTATTGTCAATTAAATACATTTAAACCTGAGCAAATTGATGGTTCAGAAGAAAAAGAAATTACCTTACAAATGCGTGACAATACTGCATCATTTCAAGGAATGCCATATCTCTTATACTTTGTTTTACCAAACCTTTATTTCCATGTAACTACAGCTTATGACATTCTCAGGCACTGCGGTGTAGAACTTGGTAAACAAGACTTTCTTGGTCAGCCTTAATCAGAGCAATATCTAACGTCATCATTGCTATTCGGTATTGCATAAAATTCTCTACTCTCTTTGAGGGCGTTTGAAAAGTATGTTTTGTATCAGAAGTAGCGTAGCCAAGCCAAAGCAAGGAAAAATTAGGATTCTTCCTTTTACTTTGTGACACTCAAAATAGCGAATCATGCCTATCTTCAGCTTTTCAAACATCCTCTTAAAGATGGAGAAAGCCTCTACACTTGACATTGATTAAAAGGTTCTCGAATAAAATAGAGTGCATTGCGTTTTTGAACTTCCATACCGCCTCTATTCCAACTGATCCAACGAGTTATAAATTTTTTCCCTTGTTCACGATGTTCAATAGCAACAGTAAAGTTATTACGGAGTTCCCGATAACATCCATCCAAATTCGTTAAGGTCAAATCCAGTACTGGGATATTAAATTTATTCTCCCCTTTATTGGCAACAAAAAATCCTTCACTGCTTCGCTCCATTAGCAATACAGTCGGGCTATCAACGCCTGTTAAAATATTTTCTTTGATATTTTTTCCCTGATTTCCTCGTTGATGCATAATCTGGCGGAATTTTACACCATATTTGAGAAAAGAAGAATCTCTATTATCCCAGTTCAGTATTAAAGGAGTACCACTTTCCCTCGCCAAAACATAGGCTGTTGCAAGATATGAGTCAGAAGGATCGCTATAGGGGTTAATCGCATTGGAATTAATCTCAATTTAAAAAACGGCTTTGCATTAAATCGACATTTAAAAAGTGGCTTTACATTAATAATATAGTGTTATCGGCGATTTCGGCAAGATGGAATGTAGTATTGGTTTTATCCAAATCGATAACCAAAACCTCTTACAGTCACAATGTATTCAGGACGACTTGGATCTACCTCTAACTTCTCACGCAACCATCGAATGTGAACATCAACTGTTTTAGTATCTCCAAAGAAGTCTTCTCCCCAAATTTTGTCTAGTATCTGTTGTCGCGTCCATACCCGCTGTGTATAACTCATAAACATTTCTAGTAAACGGAACTCTTTCGGAGCTAAATTCACCTGTTCACCCCGAAGCAGAACACAACACTCTTG
>NZ_JACJQM010000198.1:0-7364 GCF_014696655.1 Nostoc sp. FACHB-888
GTGGCATTAAGGGCAGTAGGGCGCAACACCAGGAAATCAAGGACTTTTACAGCATTGTTAATGCTGGCATAGAACCAGATACCAGCCTCACCCAGTTGCAATTGCAAGCCAAAGCAGCTGACCGAGATAGGGCGCAAGCCAAAAAACAACAGATGGAAGCCACCGCCAAGGCTTTGGCTCTTGAAAATGAACTCTTTGACAGACGCATCAAAGAGTTAGAGGCACAAGTAGCTTTTTGGCAGCAACAAACTCAACAACTGCGCGACTTGGACTTAGAGGATGTCGCCTGGGAACTGGGGCTAAATTATGATCAGCAACGGTGGCGGGGTCACGGACACATCATTAATATAGATGGACCCAAATTCTACGATTTCGCCCCCGATCAACAAAAAGGCTCAGGCGGTGCGATTGATTTGGTAATGCACGTTAATCAGTGCAATTTCCGGCAAGCGGTTGTCTGGTTACATGAGCGATTCGGGTCAGCTGAGGTAGAACGTGCAGCGATCGCTCACGTTAAGAACAGGGCGGCTGACATTATCCAGACTGAACCACGTTCCCAATTCGCCCCACCTGTTGAAGATAAAGCTAACTGGTCTGCCGTTGAACATTACCTCACCCAAAAACGGGGCATTCTCTCTGATTGTGTGCAAATTCTTCATGACCAGGGGCTAGTTTACGCTGATCAGCAACAAAATGCTGTTTTTGTCATGCGGAATCTTGATGGTCAACGTAACGGTGCATTCCTACGAGGAACTAGGGGAGAGAACAACACTTTTAAGGGATACGAGAAAGGAACCAAACGCCGCTCTTGCTGGTTTTACTTCCACTTGGGGGGTAAGGCTAATGATTTTACCTCAACAGCGATTCTATGTAAGTCTCCCATTGATGCTATTTCAAGAGCCATGCTGGAATATCTTATCAGGGGCGATGTTCCACCCGAACGAACAGTCTATATGGCTATTGATGACATCAAGAGCTTACCACTTGAGCGATTGCAGAAAGTTCCTAATATACTGGTGGCGTTTGGTAACGATAAAAGCGCTGATGCGGCAGCACAGCGTGTATTAGAACTAATGCCACAGTCCCAAATCAAAAATTCTAAAGCCAGTGATTGGAATCAGCAGCTACTTGATTATGGGCGACAGTTAAGGCAACAGCAGCAACAGCAACGCCAGCAGGATGATGAATTGAGTCTTTAATAGTCAGCGTTCTAGTAGTGAACTGTACAGTCACCTTTGTAGTATTAATGTAGCTGTTTGGTACTTCTTTTTGATGAAAGTGATTTGAAATTCATTGAAATCATCACTTTTGGCTCTTAAAAACTTTCGCAAAAAGATGGCGTACTGTGCGTCATCAATGAAAATTAAATTTAGGTAAGATGCCGTGAAAGTGCCGCAGGTATGCCATACATACTCCATGAGTCAACATGTTTTTATCATAAAAATCGGTTCCAGGAACTTCCAAGAAGTGGTAAGAAGTGACTGGGGAATGACTGACAAATGCCCGATATTGCCATGAGTTTTATGTTGTTTTAACTGAGAATTGCCACACAAATGACATGCTCTCAATTGGGCTATGCTGATTTGTTTTGATACCAAGAAAATAGCGACGAAAATTTTCTAATAGGGATGCTTTTGATCAGCTTGCTCCCGGTTAGGAATAGATCCATGTGGTTCATCAATGACTGGGAGTTGGGCGTTACGAGCAGTCGTTAACACAGACTACTCGTAACGCCCAACAGATATCCCAAAACACGGTGCGGTGCTACTTTACCGAATTTCATCTGTTCCCCCCACAAAAAGCCCCGAGGCAAAGCACTAACGTTGCAACAGCAGGTAGAGTACAAGAAGTTTTCTAGTACTCATCGCATTTTTGTGGAATATGTGATTCGATTGCTTCGCATCTTTCGGGTTGCTAAAGATCGATTTCATTCAGATTCAGACGAAAGATCGATTTCGGATTCAGAAGAATCTTCAGAAGCTTCAAAGTTTTTCAAGAAGGATTTCTTGAAGTAACCATTCTCGTCATAGACATCATCTTCGTCGTAACTCATATTTCCGGTATATATTGTCTCACCAGAGGCATCAGTATAGGAGTGATTCATAAGACGATCAATTTTTCCTTTTGTTTTTAAATCTCAACGCAACGCATTGAAAAATAACTAAGTAGTCGGTAGAAAGTAATTGGATATTAACTATCTAATAAGCAGTAATTTACAGGTTATCAACTAGATAATCAAGGGTTATCACAAAAGATCCTACTAAACTCACTTTTCCCACTTGACCAAATAATTAATCTTGTAACTAAATATACAATTATTGATGGCACAGGTGCGGTGGAACTTTCACCCTGATCAACCTGAATAATTAAAGAATCAGGCTAAGGTTTGATAAATCAATATTTTAATTTTACTGAAATCCTCATAGATTCTAACTTCTGACTTCTGAGTGCTGAATTCTTACCTTTTTTGTTTAGTTGATTTTTTCGATTTAGAGCCATTTAAACAGTCAAACAGTTCTGTATCACTCTGGGGTACTAAAGGAATCTGTGGTTGAGCAACAATTACGTTCGCTAAACTACTGCTAGTCGGAGTCTGCCAGAAAGATAAGTTTTCATATTGAGCCAATAAATCAGGCGGTAAAACCATTGCACGCATTAGGTGACAGTGGAGAATTTCGTAGCATTTCAGCGAACTTAATCTCTGATTAGTAGGACTATATATAAAGAAATCTCTGTTTTCTTTCCAGGATAATGTAGCTAACGAGGTTGGTTGCTTTTGGACTCCACACTGACCTCCTAGCTAACATATAAATCGGTCGCCTACGTGCAGGGAGCGGCGGTGAGTTTGGCTATGTTGTCACCTGTGGCTAGTAATGGTTTAGAGCTAGGCACAGATAAAAAACTTGAAATTGACGCACATTATCGCCATTAAAAAGGTAGGAAAAGTAGGAAAAGTACGATCTTTTGTATAAAACCTTGATTTTTTACTGTGAGGTTAGATACAGTAACTATGCAGTCACTTGCTGACTGGTTATCCTTACATCTGATTTTCAATTATGACTAACAAAAACACAGCCAACGAAGAAATGCAAGCTTTAGAAGACGAGGAACTTGATGACTCTCAAGCATCGGCAGTTACGGGGGGCTTAGGGGCTGAGGCGGAAAGTTCCATTAACGATAGAGAGATAAGTACGTTTGAGATACTGGTAACCCCTATTGAACCCCCTATTGAGAGTAACCCTCTCCTAAGAAACAAGGCAGAAGGCAGGAGGCAGAAGGCAGAAGGAAAGAGGATTTAACTTGTTTCTTCCATCCATAACGGAAGCGATCGCGTCCGTAAACAGCTTCTGTCACTCTCCGGAATGAGCAAGTAGTTCAGGAGTTAAATTATCCAGAAGCATAACCAGGTTTAAATTGATTCATTGCAGCAATTAAATGATTGAATCCTAGCAATAACTGTGAATTAGGGAAAATACCTAACCAGGGATAAATCAACCAAAATAGTAAGAGTGGTTGGATAATGAGACGCAGATTATTTAAAGTATTTTTCCATCCGTATTCATGGTTCCATTGTGGATGGTTAGAAAAATCAACATCACTATTTTCTTGTGTCTCAGTCTCAATTTTACGAGATTGGTTTAAGCCTAAGAAGACTGGAGAATTTAAACTAATCATCGTGTAAACACAAAAAATAATCTCCCACCACTTCTCGATATGTTGGAAATCTGTGAAACGATAATCTGTCCAACCTAGTTCCTGTTTACACTGTCGGAACGCATATTCTACCCAGGTTCTTAATCCATATAAGTCGCCTAAAGTTTTCTTGAGATTACCTTGAATATTTGTCATCACAAAAGAAGTAGAATTCTCTGGCATGGTTTCTGGGTCAGTAGTTATTTCCCAGTAAGTTATAGCTCTTTTTTTACCATAAATTATTTCCCTAATGTATCTAGTTTCTGATTTTTGATTGCTAAATGTTCTTTTAAATTTACACCACTTATTCGCCCTAACCCTTTGTCCTGCTGGCAACCAGACTCCATGATTACTTCTAATTGATACAACGTAAGCTAAGTTGTATTCAGCTATTTTTCTAATAAATTGGCTACTTTCCCCATATAAGCTATCAGCTAATACTAATTCAATATTAAACCCTGATTCAATTAGCTCTGTAATCATTTCTGATGCTAACTCTATTTTAGTTTTATATTTATCCTCTGCTTTTAGCGTCCCTTTTGGTTTGAATACTTTTACGCTTAAGGGAAAAGTTATATTAGAGTAAACTCCATACGCATTTACTGAAACTATCCCATTATCGATTTTTCCTATACTTCCTAAATATTGTCTAGCTACATAATCAGTCTTTTTACCCTTTTTTCTATCTCCTGTTTCATCTATTACTACTGTTATTGCATTTCCATTTAGGACTTTCTTAAGCCTCCTTAATCTTCGTTGTTTTAATTTATTTACTGACCAATCTGAATTTGCTAGAAAATGGTGTAATGACTGTGCTGAGTTTATACTTACTACTTTAGCTATTTCTGGCAATGATTTTCTTTTGATTGGCGAGATTATTCCTAAGTGCAAATATTTGTATCTCGACATTGGAACAAAAGCTGAACACACAAAGACTTGAGCCATTTAGCAACCCGCCAACAAAGTGCTTCGGCTTCAAGAAGCGCAGGCATCGCACAGACTGGAAACGGAAGTTTAATGACATTTCTCATAGGGAGAAAGCAGCACGAAATTGGGGCATCACCATGCCTCAAAATTTCCACAGACCTACCAGATTTAACGCTCTAATGCAGAAATTTTATCCAATCACTCCTGAAGATTTCTAATTGACATACTTTACCTTTAAAGCCTCGATACTCAATTGTTGCACTACAAAAATATGTATCCATTACTTGAACGCTCTTAATAATTCCGACTTGCCACTTGCGAAGACTGTCATTGAAAAACTCAACTTTATCCCCACATTTCAAGGGAGAAGGCTCACCACTCAATGCCTCAGTTATTCTATTTAACTGTGGGCTGGCTTGGGGCGTGGACGCATTATCCTCATTTGGCATACCCGCACCAGTTTCTAGTTCACCCGCACCAGTGACGCAGGACTCTCCGCAGCAGTTTTCCATATCTAGCAAGGGTTCCGCATCACCCGCACCACTTTGGGTTGGGTATTCTTCTTTTTTCACTGGAGGAGAGAGCAATTCAATTTTCATCTCCTCCTCTTCAATGTTATTTTCCTGGGAATCTGAAAAAGTGGTGCGGGTGGTGCGGAAGTCCTGATTTTGCGAGGTTTCTGGTGCGGGAAGTGGTGCGGAAGTGGTGCGGGTTGAGTCTATTGTGGTGCGGGTAACTTCCAAAATACCAATACCTTTCAGTACTGGAATGTTTCTTTTAGCAATGTCACAGTACCTAGTTCCCTTGACAGCCTTGGGGAAGATTTGAGCGATTCGGGCAATGACTTGATTGATGCCCTTCACGTTTTTGTCGCTGGGGCGAACCTGATCCACCCAAGACCTACGGTTGTTATCGGAATCTATAGTTAATGTGCCAGTTTGAGTGTAGTAATGTTCCAATCTTGCCCATAGTTCTTTTGCAGTCATTTCCTTTCCAGGGACATAGCCTATGTTTGCGGCTTCTATGAAGTCAAATAGGTGATTATTTTCTTTCTGAAGGTTGTAGAAAGCATCAGTTGTACATTCGTAATCAATGCCTTCTTCTATCAGGTCGTTGAGAGCTTGAAGCATTTTATTTAGAAATGCTGGGGCTACTTTTGTTCTGATAAATTCTTTGTCGTAAGCAAATCTTGGGTCAGCCTGCAACTCATTTGGATTGTTAGGATCTGGATTTTTTTCAAAGGTTTTCTTAAACTCCAAAACTGCAATCCTGTCTTGAATTGCTTTCATTACTCCTTGGAGTGCTGGCGTTTCATTTAAGTTAAAAAGACCTATGGCTTCAGGGGTAAATTCGATGTGGTCTTTACCCTTGCGTTCGCAGTGGAGTTTGTTACCAGTGACAAATAATTTTAAGCTTTGAATCTTGTCGATTCTCGACGTTTGCGGATTCTCAGAAGCCCAATTCACTCGGCTGTGCATCAACGGAGCTAGATTAAACTTCCTGCCTTCGTCGTACAATTGGAAGTCTGCTAAAGAGACAGAAGTTAGTCCATTTTCGCCGTAAATGATTGATACGCACTCGCGCAAAGCATCTTTACCGTTGGAGCCAAGCCCGACTGCCAGAATTGCTTTTACCTCTCTTCCTCTGAGTTTCCTAACAGTTGCAAGGTCAATGGATGCGGCTAAATTCCTCAAAAGAATTTCTTGCTGGGGTCTATCCAAACACTCAAGTAATCGGTCACAATCTGTAGTATCAGCGTTAGGGTTGTACTCAATCAACGGCTCATAAATAAAGTAATCTTCAGGGGTATGAGGGTCTAGCCGTGGAATAACTTTACTACCTATCCAAACAGGTCTAACTATTCCATTAGTGCAATTAATCCCTGGTGGATTGAGTAATTCTACCTCAATTCCCGTTCGCATTTTCGCCCACTCTAGAACCTTCTTAACCGAACTGGGTGAGGCGTAAGGATAGGATTTTTTACCTTGCTCATTTTCAACTGCAAAGGAGTTACAAAAGTCGGTTATTCGCTTAATTTCTCTAGAGTCTGGAGAGTGTTCATAGTGGTTGCCAGTATGCCAGTAGAGCTTATCGGCAGCACAAATCCAATTCTTATCCCCATAGAGAGTTTTGAAAGCAATTTGAATGAAGCTGACAACTGGATCAAGATCATTTAAAGGATCATCAAAATTTTGCAGCTTTGCCAGTTGCTTACGCTCTGCCACAGCCGCGTGAATCTCCTGCTCTAGCCTGCGGATAAATTCTGGTGTTTCCATCTGCCCCAAGATTTCTTTGATGTCACTTGATTTATATGGTAAATCGGGGCAGATGTCGTGAGGGTTAATTCCAATAAATGCAATCCCCACCTCGTCGGCACAGTCCTGGCAGGTCTGGAGTTTCTTTAAGCCAGTGTCGTCAGCATCGTGCAGAAAGATGATTAATCCTATACCTGAATCCTTAAGGAGTTGATATTCTGGGATGATGGTTTTTTTATCCCATGCACTGCCCTGAAACGTAATCCCAGCAAGACCATGTGACCGACCAACTTCTACGCATCCCTCACCCTCATGCTGGAGTAGTGCCGGGGTTCCTGCTACAGATTTAGCGGCAGCGATCGCTTCATCAATGCGGTAAGCTTTCCAGGGTTCATCCCCTTTTCTCATCTCTGGTGTGCCGTCCGGGAGCCTGTGCCATTGGCGGAAGGATTTATCTTTTCCCTTCTCTTTGATGTAATCCGCCCATTC